>CACZHN010000294.1 GCA_902780985.1 uncultured Lachnospiraceae bacterium
TTCTGAGGATATGGATTCTGTGGTGCCTGATTCCGGTTCGGCATGTACGGATTCTGCGGTGCCTGATTCCGGTTCGGCATGTACGGATTCTGCGGTGCCTGATTCTGATTAGGCATGTACGGATTCTGCTCATCCGTCTTCAGACTGTTTCCGTTTGTATACGGATTATTGTTTGGATCGAAATTATTGTCCATTACTCTTTATCTCCTTCTCCGATGAGTTTTTTCTCTTTATAATTGCTATAACTATGTATGCCAAAGCGGTTATGCCCGCTATCAGCAACTGATACCCCGTAAGCGTTTTTCCCACATGGGACATTCTGAAGAATTCCAGTCCTATCTTCGCTGCGGCCGACAGCCCCAGAACCGTCTCGGCAGCCGCCATATAAGACTTCAGATTTAAGATAACAATACCTACCGCAAAAATCAAGATAAATGCTATGACTTCCGTCAGCTGTACCGGAAAGTACGGTATATTGTCCGCATCCGGATATATGACGTAACCGAAGCCCCTGTACTCGATGCCGTGGCAGCAGCCCGTCACATGGCAGGCTATTTTAGAAAGCCCGTACATAAGAGGCAGTACTATGATCCAGGATGCAAAGCATTCCTTCACATGGTCACGGTGGATAAGCACGGATACCGTGGCTCCCACCAGAAGTCCCAGAGCGCCTCCCGCTCCCACAAATCCGATCTTCCTGATATCTCCTCCCGCAAGGGATATGGACATCATGAAGGAACAGATGATTATGGATACGAAAGTGAAGAATGCCGTGAGTCCCAGAGTCTCTTTCTTTGCTCCCGCTTTCTTCATAAGAAGCACCGCCACCAGGATTCCTATCACGATGGATAAGACCACAATGGGCGCATATAATGAAATTGGCGGCTTATGTATCTCCATCTTGCTCCTCAAAAAACGAAGAGTACCGGTGCAGTATTGAACCACAACGGTACTCCTTATAATCTTATTCAGGACTGTACAGAAGCGTCTCTATATCATTACTCTTTCCGTAATCATAAAGTGCATTCTTCAGATAATCCTTAACGTCGTCCGACGCATTTATTACGATGATGGTGAGGAAGTTATCTACATAACCGCACCACTTTCTGTAAATCTCGGCCATATCCTTCTCTGATGGTTCCTTGGTTGCCTTGCTCTTGTCAAAGCCGATCACGCTGTCGGATGAAAGGATTTCCTTCATCTTCATGGACTTGAAAGATATACCGTATGCTATCTTCTGGATTTCCTCTGTTCTGACAAATGCACAGTCGTACATTTCCGTTACAAGAGGAATGACCGCTTTAGACGGATTGTTGAAGTAATGACAGTAGTAATACATGTCTTCCTTACGCTTAAGTCCGTCGATATCCTGGCTGTTATACCAGAAGTACTCGCCTGTTCTGATATCTTCTTCATCGTCCTCGAACTTATCTTCGAAGGCCTGATCTCTCTTCTTAACCTTCTTCTTTTTCTTCTTAGGTACAGGATTGTCATGCAGGAAGCTTTCCATCTGCTCCATGCTTTCGATTCCCGCATCCTGATTCTTTGTATCAACTCTGTCTACGGTGTTTACGGTATTTATGTTAACCGCATTTACCGGATTAACAGTAATCTTGTCTTCTGTTCCGGAAACAACTTTGTTGTGCTCAGCAAGGGCTGTCTCTGTTGCCGACTCGATATCCTCATCGGATAATACGAAGCCTTCCTTCGGCTTCTTTGCAATGATGGTGTCTCCCGTAGGAGTGCTTGGTCCGTCGATGAATGCGCTGTCCATCTTTGCGTTGTATGCTTCGCTCTCAGCTTCACTGGCAGCGATCTTACTGCTTACCTGATTCTTCTCTTCTCTGAGAGCTCTCTTAATGGCTGTGGTATCCAGCTCATTTGTCTTCTCATCTACCTTATCTTCATCGTAGATAAATCTCTTTGCAGTACCATTATCCGGATCCAGTCCTATCATATAATCATGAAGAGTATAGTTATCCTTACCACCATCGTCCGGATATCCATCTCCAATGTCAGCATTTCCCGTCTGATAAGCTATTGCATTTATTGCCATAGAGGAATAATCCTGTAGATCTTCATGGGCATGCACTGTTTCATACTTAACAACATATTCCTGATCGCAAGGCGCATTAATATCGATAGTGAGAAGCTTCCTCTCGCTATCATTATAGTTTGATATTCTCGGATGTATGGTATAGGAAGAAGACGGAAGTGGTTTTCCATCAGCATATACCATCACACTTCCTTCAACAATGTCACTATGGGCAGGAAGAAGGTCATAGACCTTTCCTGATGCCTGCCTGACATTCTTAGTTGATTCGGTACCATCCAGCCCCTGCGCTGTCTCATAAATCCTTGTTGTCCATCCAACAGTATACAGTCTGTTTATAACATCATTCTTTGTTCCATATGTATTGCCGTCACGTCCTATATAGGTGTCACCGTCTCCAAGCCATTTCTTATCTATCTTGGATTTTCTGATAACCTTCGCTATATAATCAGTACCCTTTATAGTGCTTGAGTACTTCTTTGCGCCTGCGTCATCTGCAACAGATCTTACCGACCAAACAGCTGTATTTCTG
>CACZHN010000295.1 GCA_902780985.1 uncultured Lachnospiraceae bacterium
TGAATACAGTTCCTTCAGGTACAGTTTCCTTAAGAAGATTAGCCACCTTCTGTATCAGCTTATCACCTGCTTCATGTCCTTTACTGTCATTCACAGCTTTAAGAGAGTTCACGTCCGCAAAAGCAACACCAACCAGTTTTTCATCGATGCAGCTGTCGATGACTATCTGATAAGCCCTTCTATTCTTTAAACCGGTCAGCATGTCGTTTTCCGATATCTCACTGTACATTCTTGCATCAGCCACCGCTTCTGCGATTATCTTGGATTCAAGTACCGCATATACGACATTCATTGAAATCGCAGCCCCGAGATATCCAAATCCCTCGTTGGTATCTAAATGGAGCATTATCGTTGCTATAAGGGGAACTGCAACGATCAATACAACAAAGAACCTGCTCCTTATCCTGAAAGATCTGTACTTGAATATATAGAATACGCACATGATCAAAAAGCTGACAGCGCTAAGTGTTCCGCTGTATACGTGCCAGGGACCGCGAGTATAATACCCGTCTGATATCGTAAAGAGTTTCTTGCATATCGTGCCTATCGTATAAAACATAATTTCTATAAAGCACAGTACTGTTACTACATATGCCATTTTCTTGGTGATATGTCTTACGCTTTCTTCAACCAGATAATATATATAATACGCATATGTGATCGTTAGCAGATCGATCATAATGTATCCTGCAAAGTTTAACAGCAAGTTTAATAATGACAGATTCTCATTGCCGTCAAAAACACATATAAGAATCTCTGTTACCAGCCCTACAAATACAAACCACATGCAGATACGAAAAAGTCTTGTAGGTTTAAGTACTTCCTTAGGGACCTCATACAGTCCTATGATAATGACGATTATAAACAGGGCCGCCACAAAATCTGTCGCTATGAGAATGGTATTCATATAAACCTCTTAATTTAGATCATCTGATGATATAACATTTTATTTCATTCTACTGGAAACGGCGGTTTTCATCAACTTTGGATTTATCTGTTCTATGCCTCGGTGACTATTATGAAAGCATAAAAAAGGATCCAAGTTATCCTTGAATCCTTAAGCAGGATACGGGAGTCGAACCCGCCTATCCAGCTTGGGAAGCTGGCGCCCTACCGATAGACTAATCCTGCACTGTGTGTGATGATGATCACTTATAGAAGTATATCATCTATCACACATTTTCTCAAGCTCACAAAATTTACCATATCGTAAAGAAATATCCCGCAAGCGGTGAGAGCACTATCATTATCACCGAGAACGTAAAGGATGATATCGATATGAGCGTTGCTCTCTGCTGTGAAGGGAACATATCCTGAAGCTTTGCATCCGTTCTTATCTGAAGCGCATCATCAGCCATCGCGGCTATGAAGCCTCCAAGTACCATGAATATGACACTTGCTGTATGTTCCATGAGCACTCCCGATAAGACACCGAATGTGCATACAACAAATATCTTTGCATATTTTACATTTTTTGCCTTAAGTATCAGTTTTGCGCCTATAACGCCGCCTATCTGCATAACAAACAGGGCAAGTCCCAAAAGTCTATTCGATATGCCTGCAGTATTTAGTTTGCTCTGGAGGAAGAATAAAAGAAGTATGTCTATCGCTCCCACAAACGAATTTGCAAACATAAGCTTTGTGGCCTTGCGGTTATCAATAAGAAATCTTATGCTCTCGCCAAAGTATCCGCCCATCTTTTTCATAACCGTTTTAAGCACCATTGGGTTATCGACTTCATTCTTTTGATCCTTGAATCTCTTACCTGTCGCATCAACTTCCACCAGTGTAAATGTGATCAGAAGCGTTACAAAACAGGTCGCCGCGCTGATAAGATATGATATTCTGTATCCCAGAAGCAGAGCGATCCCGGCACACATCGTGGATATTCCGGTAGCGACTCTGTATATTATCGACTGATTTGAGAAGTATCTCTCATATCTTTTTTCCTCTCCGACAGTCTTTAATGAATCATATGCAAGCGCATCAGCTGAACCCGATGCAAAGTTATAGGCAAGCGCATGTCCGGCTATAGACATGCAGACCATTGCAAATCCCCCGGAAAACGCCATCACTATATCTGCAATGACTCCGCACAGATTGCTCACGATCAACATCTTCTTTCTTCCGTAAACATCGGCCAGTACACCGGATGGTATCTCAAATATAAGGCTCGTGATATGAAATATGGTTTCGGCAAATCCGATCTGAACAAGTGAAAAGCCTCTGGATGCAAGTATTGCCACCCATGCTCCGGTGATCGAAAGATTTCCGAGTACCGAAGTTATATATAAAGTATTTATCTGTTTCTTGATTCTGAACATAAAAAAACCTCCTTTAACATGTCTGCGATAGATCGCTGTTTCAACATGATTAAGGAGATAATGCGTTAACAAATATCACTGAAAAATGGGCGCACTATCCCCTTAGGGAAGTACATAGTAACCATTAGTCAATTGAATATTTGTCATCTTCCAGTACATAATCAATACCTTTCACTTTTTTTGTAATTATATCCAAATACATGCCTTAAGTCAAGCATTCCAGAACAGCTCAAGTTCTCTAAAGACTGTATCGATGCTCA
>CACZHN010000296.1 GCA_902780985.1 uncultured Lachnospiraceae bacterium
TTTGAAGTATTTCAGTATGTCAAAATGATCTACGATCTTTTCCGCGAAAACCTTCGGCTTGGATGTTACTACATAGAGAGTAACTCCCTGCTCCGTAAGGGTTTTCAGAACTTCTTCTATTCCGTCGTAAAGAGGCGCGTTAAACATTTCTCCTGCGTTATAGCATTCTCTGTAATATACAGCCGCCTGTTTTGCATCTTCCTCCGACAGGTCACAGAACTCCTTGAAAGCCAGCACCAGAGGCGGGCCTATAAACTTCTTTACACTCTCCCTGTCTTCCACTTCTATACCCATCTTTTCCATGGCATAGAGAAGCGAATTAATGATACCGAATTCCGACTGGGTAAGTGTCCCGTCAAGATCGAAAAATGCGTATTTAAACATGTCCTAAACTACCTTTCTGACTACTTTCTTTAGTATACAAAATAATATATTCATTGCGTCATCCGATAGGCTTACATCAATTCCTTGATGACTCTTACGCCTTCGGAGTCCACATTTATGAGCCTCTGCTTCAGGAGTATCTCCTTGCCTCTTTCGGTATTCACCTGGATGAGTTCTCGGCTTCCCTTAACCTTCGTGCGAAATGCTTCGGTCAGCCCCTTATCCTTGGCAAAGAAATCCGGTACAGGGCAATAACGCTTTCCGAATATACCGAAACGGAGAAGATACTTCGGATATACTATCTCCGCCAGCGCCTGATTCAGGCATTCCGCATAAAGCCTGCTGCCTCTCTCGCCGCTGTGCTCCAGATAGAATCCCAGTCTTCCTTCGCCTGTCCTGAGTTTCAGCTTCGATGAAGCGGAAATGAATTTCCTTTCCTTCAGTAATTGGAATATCCCTTCCGAAACCGCCAGTATCTCCTTCTTCTTCAGGTGGGATTTTCCCGCCTTTACGCCGGAGAATATGCTCTCCTGTACATTTACCACATTGCGGACTTCCGTGGAGTTGAATATCATCGGAACCGCCTGCCATCTGTCTCTTACATTTGCACGGTTTTTGGACCTTTCCATCATGGCTCTGTTCCAGTTGTCGCTGTCGTAAATGCTGAGGCCGCCCGGATTCAGTCTGTCCATTCCGTTCTCGATCCGCTTTCCGTCCATGCTGAGGCATACAATGGAATCGAATCTCTGACGCATGGTCTGCTCTTCGCCGGAATTCGACATATGATCCGAATAAGTCATAAGATGCCATATGTTGGAAACCTTATTCTCATCGCCGCCCGGAATTCTGAGGGCACGGCCTCTCATCTGGTTGGTCTTTACATAGGTTCCCGAGTTGCTGCCGATGATGAGGGTATTTACCGCAGGTGCGTCCCAGCCTTCTCCCAGAAGCGCCGCCGTACCTATCAATATCTCGATCACGCCTCTGTTGAAAAGATCCGTAACCCTGGATACTATAAGGTCGCTGCTGTCCCCGCTCACTTCAATGGTCGAGTAGCCCGTAACGCCCAGAGGCTTTACCTTGCAGTTGAAATTTTCGTCCCTGATCAGTTCTTCCGCAGCAGCGTCCGGAAGGATCACGAGGCTTCCCGTAAGCACTCCCAGTCTGGTCCTGTATACTCTTTTTTCGGAAGGATTCTCCGCGGTATTGACCGCCAGATATTTCTCCAGATTGCCCAGATGCTCCTGTCTTCTGAGTCTTTCAAAGACGCTGGATACGCCCAGATCCGTAAGGGATTCTATGGTCTCGACCTTGGACATATCTTCTTTCCTGATATGATCCATAAGGACCAGCGCCCTGAGATCGGTACCCATAACCTCCGATTCGGAGAGAAGTATATCCACAACCGCATTCAGCTTTGATGCCGAACCCTTCAGTATCCTGTCCGCATTTTCCGTACCGAAGGCAATCTTTACCTTGCCGTCCTTCATCAGATGATTGACGGTAAGCTTATCCTTCAGAAATTTCTTTAATCCGTCGGAATAGCTGCCGGGGTCTGTCTCCAGAATATCCTTCATGAGCGGAAGGAACCAGCTTGTATCCGCATTTCTCTCCCTGCCTTCCAAAGCACGGGTATCGTCAAGTACCATGCTGCGGATTCGCTTATCCCATATATCGAAGGCGTGCTCCGCCAGCTCCATGCCGCCTTCCAGTTCCACCTGACAGGTGCTCCTGATATAAGCCGCATAGCTGATAATCCTGGAAATGTATTCCGGATTCTTCAGTATGATCTCTTTATTCTCCTCCGGGTCTGCCAGGAACGGCAGCTGCTTTATCTCCCGGTATAATTCTACGTTCTTCAGTACCTCTGCTTCGCATTCCCTGTTCCGGTAAACCTCCTGCAGGACCTTTGACTCCTCCTCCGCCGTCGGCTTACAGATATAGAGGTAATCCTGATGCGGGCAGAGACATTTCTTTACTACCATTTCGGGAATGGATATCTCCTGATCTATATCTCCGCAAAGCCCGATATATCTCTTCCACTCCAGATTGGTGGTGTCCATAGGCGGTGTTGCGGTAAGAGATATTAGCTTCACGTCCATCTCTCCGAGAAAGTCCGTAAGAGCTTTCACCGACAGGGAGATCGATGAAGAGATCGTGGAGGAAGTTGTAGCCAAG
>CACZHN010000297.1 GCA_902780985.1 uncultured Lachnospiraceae bacterium
GCCGAGAGCAAGCCAGAATCGCAGCGCATCCGGCAACGTCGAAAGGAACCAAGCAAGATTGGCAAGCAGAATCCGCATCACTCGTGCCATTCGGGCGAAACGTCCGCGATCACGCGGAGCCCCAACCTGTTCAAGTTGTCCATCGAAAGCGGCGCGAGGCAGCAGAGCTCGTCGCCGCGAACCCAACCCGGATTGAAATTCCGGAATCTGACCGACTCCGCATCCATGCGGAGCAAATCTCTCTTCAGCCGATCCTTGCCGTCGCCGAAGCGCAACACACCCGCGGCCTCGTCGTATTCACGCGGATAGACGGCACGCGCGATGAATGCGAGACGCGCCGACAGTTCCGCATCCGCCTTACGGCCGGGCACATACCTTTTGAAGAACGTCGGCAGAAAACGGTACGTCCTCGCGCCCTTGCAGATGAGGAACCAGTCTGGCGCCTCTTCCAACTCATCGTTTAACCGACGCATTACATGTCCAAAAGCACCCGCAAGACCGGTCTGGTTACGGCAGGCCGCATCCACCACGGTGTCACCGCTGAAAAGGGCCTTCCGCCCCGCGACATCCAAAAGCTTCATGGTCGAGAAACCAACCACCACGCCATTCTCCCTCAAGACGATCGCACGATCCTTCTCGGCAAGGTTGAGAAGAGGCTTCGTAAAGCGGACGTAAGATAAACATTTAGTATTAACAGCGAATCGGAGGTTTGTTATGATACGCGTTAAAGATCTTCATAAGAGCTTCAATGGAAGGGAAGTTCTTAAGGGAATAG
Source organism: uncultured Lachnospiraceae bacterium (assembly GCA_902780985.1). Next base: position 776 of record CACZHN010000297.1, read on the forward strand.
ATGAAGAGATACAGGATGGAGAGGTTGTGGTTGTTATCGGTCCTTCAGGATCAGGTAAGAGTACTTTCCTCAGATGTATCAATCTTCTTGAAAAGCCGGATAGCGGAGAAATATGGATAGATGATACCCAGATCAATGCTCATAAGGTAAATGTAAATCAGATAAGACAGAAGATGGGAATGGTGTTTCAGCATTTTAACCTGTTCCCACATCTTACAGTTAAGAAGAACATAACACTGGCTCCTGTAAAGCTTAAGAAGATGACACCGGAAGAGGCGGATGCAAAGGCTATGGAACTGCTTAAGATCGTTGGTCTTGAGGACAAGGCGGATGCTTATCCAAAGCAGCTTTCAGGTGGTCAGCAGCAGAGAATAGCTATTGCAAGATCCCTTGCCATGGAACCGGAGATCATGCTTTTCGATGAGCCGACTTCAGCGTTGGATCCTGAAATGGTAGGCGAGGTTCTTGAAGTTATGAAGAGACTTGCAAAGAGTGGTATGACAATGGTTGTAGTTACTCACGAGATGGGCTTCGCAAGAGAAGTAGGAAGCAGAATTCTCTTTATGGATGAGGGTATTATCCTTGAACAGGGTACCCCGAAGGAAATCTTTGATAATCCACAGAGTGAAAGAACAAAGAGCTTCCTCAGCAAGGTATTATAAATAAGTATATAATCAGGTTTATCCTGTATATAGAATTCTTATAATAAAGGAGAATTATGATATGAAGAAGTTTATGAAGAAAATTGCAATCGGTCTTACAGCTATGATGATGACCTTTAGTCTTGCTGCATGCGGAGACAAGAAGGAAGAGACAACTGCTGCAGGCAGCCAGGATGCTGCAGGCGGACAGATAGTATTTGGAACAAATGCAGAGTTCCCTCCATTTGAGTTTGTATCAGGAAGCGGAATAATCGATCAGTATGACGGTATTGATGTTGCAATCGCAAAGCAGATCGGTACAGATATCGGTAAGGAAGCAACAATCAACAACATGGAGTTTGATTCACTCCTTATAGCACTTCAGAATGGTCAGGTTGATGCAGTTATCGCAGGTATGACAGTTACTGATGAGCGTAAGGAAGCAGTTGATTTCTCAACTCCTTACTACACAGCTACACAGGTTATGATCGTAAAGGATGATTCAACAATCGCTGCTGCAGCTGATCTTGCAGATAAGAAGATCGTTGTTATCCAGGGTTACACCGGTGAGACAGTTGTTAAGGATCTTGGATACAAGTATGAGTCATTCAAGAAGGGATCTGAAGCTATACTTGAGCTTGTAAATGGAAAGTGCGATGCTGTAGTTATCGACTCTGCAACAGCTGAGAAGTATGTTAAGGATAACGAAGGACTTAAGATAGTTGAAGATAACGCTGCTTTCGGTGAAGAACAGTATGCAATCGCTGTTAAGAAGGGAAATACAGAGCTTCTTGACCAGATTAACGGAAGCATTGATAAGATGCTGAAGGATGGTACTATTTCTGAGCTTTCAGCTAAGTATCTTGATGTTGAGACTGAGGAGTAAGCATTAAAAAACGGACGCTCTGAGCAGGATGTCGCGCTTCAGAATGAGGTATATAGATGGCAAATATTTATGCGGTGGTTACGGGGGCCAGTTCCGGTATTGGGCTGGAGATATCCAAGGTTCTTGCCAGACAGGGATATGATATGATCCTGGTGGCGAGACGTAGGGATCGTCTTGAAAAGCTTAAGAAATATCTTTCAAAGAGATATGGGACTGAGTCTGTTATCATAGAGGAAGACCTTTCCACA
>CACZHN010000298.1 GCA_902780985.1 uncultured Lachnospiraceae bacterium
GATTATATCATAATGATTTCCGCATCTCCGAGGCACAAAAAAGCAGGACATTATGTCCTGCCTGAAAACTAAGCGTGCGCGAGAAGATTCGAACTAGACCGTAATTAAGAACCCCGTAACCATGGGCATTTGGAAGGCGTCTTTTTAATTTGGTCCATATTTGGTCCAACACACAATAAATAATAAATGTTATCTAAAATCATTGCAGGCACATACAGTGTCTGTTTTTTTGTGCTTTTTTCAGGAGAAACATGTCAATAATTAAAGATAAACCTCAAAACAATTTCACAATGATCAGTAATAGAATCCTTAAGGATAAAGAACTGTCCATGAAGGACCGCGGTGTATTATGTACCCTTTACAGCCTTCCGGATGATTGGGAATTCAGCATAAACGGAATAAGCGCTATCGTATCAGATTGTCCGGATTCGATAAGAGCTTCCATCATAAAACTGGAAAAGCTCGGATATCTGACCAGAATCAAGTCAAGGAATGCTTCTGGAAACTTCTCAACCAACGTCATCTTACGCGATGACAAATCCAGCAGATCAACAGATGAGCAAAATATTGAACATAAAGACTCTACCGTGAAGGAAAAACCGTCACGGGAAAACCATGGATTTCCCACAAAGAGAGGATTATGACTTTGAGGAATTGGAACGTAAACTGGTCAAGAACTAATTCAAGGATTTCGTTGTTTGGAATACTCCGTACAAAGTTCCTCCAATTTAGAATAATTCAAAGCTGATTTAACATATCCGGTCTCATCATTTGCTTTCTTCTGGCTATACATTATCTCAGCGTAATTCTTTATCTTCTCTGAATTTTTACGGATAAAAATAGCCTCCGAAATAACCAATGCTTGATAATCCCTATCTGGTTCATTTTCCAGATCATATAAGATAAGTTCTGTTTCAGGAACCGGAATCATATGACTGATTCGAAGAGTACCTTTCAATTCCTTAACACCATTATTCTTTTCAGTCATCCTGATAATTGGAATAATGCTCTTTTTTATTACTTTTTCTTCTCCTGCAATCTGATAATCAGTCTCCTTAGGAGATGACATAGGAACAAAATACTTTACTCCATTCATCTCAATCACAGTTCCTATATATTTTCTGGTATGAGATCTATTTCCAGATTTATTGGAATAAACATTAGGTTCGAACTGTCTTAGATATTCAATATACTGATCAGAAACACTGTATATTTTGAATTCTTCCATACGCCTCCTATAAAAGCTAAAGAGGACTGACAAGCAGTCCTCTCTGAGTTTAAGCTTTCCCACTTATATGGCAGGGACTCTCCCGAGTTTAAACTTCTCCACTTATATGGCAGGAGCTCTCCCGAGTTGATTATATTTTAACATCTATATACCTAAAGTCAACCATTTATCTCTCTTTCACTCTTATCCATCAATTCCCAGCAGAATAACTGCGGTAGAGCATCTCTCATAGCCCATTTTGAGATAAACCGGGCAATTTCTTTTGGATCCTCTTTTCTGAGGTTTTCATACTCCTTATATGAATCCGGATCGGTTTCTTTCATCTTTGTGAGGATTTCTTCACCCAATTTGGCATTTGGTACGCTTTTTAGCTGCTCTTTGGCCAAAGGAGTGCGCTGCAGCTTTACAATCGCACCTTCAGGCATCTGTCCGTTATGTTCCGACATTTCAAAGCCTACCCCGGAAATATCGACTTTAACCGCAGGACCATCTCCCAAAGCGCCGGAAAACATATTGCTATGTTCGTCCTTTGAGCTGATCACATCCTTGAATCTGGCCTGTAAATTGTTCTGATATTCTACTGTTTTGTCTATATTTACCGGATTAATATTCATAGGTTTTGTCCTCCATGACTACCTAAACAGGATCATTTCAGTTCATCTATTACGGAACCCTTAATCTCCTCTTCGATAAGCCCCAGCTTATTAAGCATATTTTTGACCTGATCCTGAGCTTCTGTCACGGTCATGCCGGGCGCTTTCTCGGATGTTGTAGCCTCCAGGATCTCTTCGGTAAGTTCCTCGCGTTCTTCCTTCTTCTCCTTGGCCTTCTCGATCCTTTCTTCGAGTTCTTCCTTCTCCTCTTTGAGTTTTTCCGCCTGTTCCTGCTTTTCTTCCAGATCTTCCTGAATATGATCCATAGCATCGGAGGTCATCTCTCCGAGAGCAGCATCTACAGCCGCATCCATTATCTTATCAGCCTGGTCGAAAGCATCACCGACAGGATCCGTCTTCAAACGCTCAATCTTTGAACTTCTTAAGGACTGGTCTATGGCATGCATTTCAGCCTTAGCGGCATCGGCCTGCTTCTGGTACTCCTTTATAGACTCATTATATGCATCACGCTCTTCTTGTGATGCATCTTCCGGAAGAGCATTTTCTTTCATGCTCTTTATCTGGCTGTTCAGTTCGCTGACCTCATCGGAAAGTTCCTTAAAACGGTCTCGCTGATCATCCATCATCTTATCAGCTTCCTTTACACCGTTAAAAGCATCAGAGACAAGCTTCATTGCTTTCTTGCGAGCTTCCTGTGTCTTCTCCTCAAGAGGGCTTAACGCTGATTTTCCGCCAAATTTACTTCCGCCAAAGCTTATGAAGGCTTTTCTGTTTCCGAATTTGTTTACGTCAGCAGATCCCCCTGAAAGTGGACCTATGCTGTTTGTATTAGTCGTATTAACTATCTTCATATGCCGGCACCTCCATGTGCACAAAGATACATTTCAAAGTATATATCGGATAAATCCATCTATTTCTTTACAGATAGCCTCCTATGCCTTTATATCAAGTTTGGCACCAATGCTTTCTGCAGACACTGTACTCGGCGTCACGCTGTCTACCACAACATCAACAGATGCTGAATCCTGCATTTTGCCATCAGGAGATGTGATCTGAACCACATCGACAGTTTCAATGGCTGTGCTTTCCGCAATCTTCTCGATTCTTTCCTCTGCAGCCTCTTTTGCGGCTTTCTTCTTTTCAGCAGCTTTCTCAGCCTTCTTCTTTTCAGCTGCCTTTTCAGCTCTCTGGACTTCCTGATCCTCCTTAGCAGCCTTTTTCATGTCTTCATTTGCTACA
>CACZHN010000299.1 GCA_902780985.1 uncultured Lachnospiraceae bacterium
TGTTCCGTTGAGAATGATCTTACCGACTGTTCCGTCGGGAGAGAGGACCTTGTACATTCTGTTCAGCATGTATTCGCTGAGCTCTCTCAGATGAGCTTCGGTTTTATTCATTTCCGAGAAGGATATCTCGGCTGCCTTGGCCATGCCTGCGATGCCGGATACATTTTCCGTGCCTGCTCTGTGGTTACGTTCCTGACCGCCGCCGTAGATAAGATTATCTATTTCAAGCCCGCGTCTTATATATAGGAATCCGGTTCCCTTCGGACCGCCGAACTTATGACCGCTGGCGGAAAGAAGGTCGACGCCCAGATCTTTAACATCCATAGGAATGTGAAGATAGGCCTGAACTGCGTCGGTGTGGAAGAGTGCACCCTTCTGATGTGCGATCTCCGCAGTTTCTTTTATAGGCTCGATGGTACCGATCTCGTTGTTGGCTGTCATGACGGAAACCAGAACGGTCTCCGATGTAATGGTCCGCTTTAATTCGCCGAGATCTATAAAGCCCTCGGAATCCACCGAAAGATAGGATATCCTGAATCCGTTATCTTCAAGATATTTACATGTGTTAAGCACTGCGGGATGTTCAATCCCGGTGGTGATTATATGATTTCCCTTACCTTTTCTTCGAAGGGCTTCCGCAGCGCCTCTGATGGCCCAGTTATCGCTTTCCGAGCCGCCGGAAGTGAAGTATATGGTATCCATTTCCGCACCCAGAGTGGATGCGATGGTGCGGCGGGCGTTATTCAGCGCTTCTCTTGCCCGTGTGGCTATACCGTATACAGCGGAAGGATTGCCGAATTCATTTCTGAGAAAGTCGGCCATTACCTCAGCTGCTTCCGGGATCATGGGAGAAGTAGCCGCATAATCCATATATACAAGTTTTTTCTTTTTGCCTGAATCCATATCGATAAACCTTACAGATTATGATAATCCGCCTTCATGTTCTTAAATGTGCAGTAGTACTTGAAGCCCATAGCTCTTGCCATATCGGCTGCGGCATCGAAGTCATGACCTATATGTATGCTGTCATGAGCATCGCTTCCGAAGGTCAGGATCTCGCCGCCCAGCTCTTTATAGAGCTTCAGAACCTCGGTATGAGGGTGGGAGTAGTCCATACCTCTGTAGAGGCTTCCGGTGTTGATCTCGATTCCTTTACCGTGATCCAGGATGGCCTTAAGTATAGCCTCTATTATTTCCATAAAAGGCTTGATGTCCACCAGTTCCTTCTTCTTCGGACACGGACCGTATCTGAGGATATAGTCCAGATGGCCGTATACATTGTAATCGCTGAAATTCTCAGCGTTATAAAGGGTTGTCTCGAAGTAGGACATATAGCACTTCATAGGATCGCGGTCTTCCCAGAATTCAGGATAGTAAGGATCCATATCGTCAACTATATGCGTTGAAGCTATGATAAAGTCCAGCTCGGGATGAACCTTGCTGTAGTCCGCCAGCTTCTTGCAGGTGGAAGGCATAACGCCCTGTTCCAGACCTATACGGAGGTCGAAGTTATAGTCCTTCAGAACGCTTTCACGTAAGCTCTGCATTTCCGGAATATAAGCGTCTATATCCAGATCGAAGCTGATAGGAGTGCCGTCGTCCATATGAGGCTCCCCCGGAAGATCCAGATCGTTATGATCCGTGATACATATGGATTTAAGTCCCTTACTCAGAGCGGACTCAATGATATCCTTAAGAGGAGTTTCGCAGTCTCCTGAGAAGAGTGTATGTAAATGATAATCGGGAATGTTGTATTTTGACATGATTTACGCCCCTTTCGTATGTAAATAACCTTTTGTCAACGCGTATAATTAAGTATATCTTAATCGAGTTAAGAATGCAAAATTCATTTTATTTCTTGTTTTTCTGTTGAAATTTTCCCCGAAAAAGGTTATTATAGCCATAAGTCTGCAACGGAGGAAAAAAGACCCAAGCAGATAAATTAATCTACATTTATAGGAGGATTTAACAAAATGGCAGTTAAGGTAGCTATTAACGGTTTCGGACGTATTGGTCGTCTTGCATTCAGACAGATGTTTGGTGCTGAGGGATATGAGGTAGTTGCAATCAACGATCTTACAAAGCCTTCAATGCTTGCTCATCTTCTTAAGTATGATACAGCTCAGGGTGGATACTGTGGAAAGATCGGTGAGGGTGCTCACACAGTTACAGCTGATGATGAGGCTAACACAATCACAGTTGATGGAAAGACACTTCAGATCTATGCTAAGGCTAACGCTGCAGAGCTTCCATGGGGAGAGATCGGCGTAGACGTTGTTCTTGAGTGTACAGGTTTCTACTGCTCAAAGGATAAGTCACAGGCACACATCGATGCTGGTGCTAAGAAGGTTGTTATTTCAGCTCCTGCTGGAAATGATCTTAAGACAATCGTTTACTCAGTTAACCAGGATACACTTACAACAGAGGATACAATCATCTCTGCTGCATCATGTACAACAAACTGCCTTGCACCTATGGCTAAGGCTCTTAATGATTACGCTCCAATCCAGAGTGGTATCATGAGCACAATCCATGCTTATACAGGTGAT
>CACZHN010000300.1 GCA_902780985.1 uncultured Lachnospiraceae bacterium
GTTTATTAATGCTCTCGTATATGCTTCGGTAGCCTTGCTTGGATCATTCTTTGCAGTTGCCGGTTCACTGACAGTAGGAGCATTGGCATCTTTGCTTGCATATGCCAATCAGTTCATGAAGCCGTTTAATGATCTGTCAGCGGTCTATACAGAACTGTCTGATTCTTTTGCCTGCCTGGACAGAGTATTCTCGTTCATTGATGAGAAGGAGCTGGATGATGATCTTTCATCTTCTGAATACGATAAGATGCCGGATGTATCCAAAGGAATTAAGGTAGAGTTCCGTGATGTTACATTCTCATATGTTGAAGGAAAGCCTGTTCTTAAGAATGTCTCGTTTACTGCGGAGGCAGGACGATCATGTGCTATCGTCGGTCCAACAGGATGCGGCAAGACTACGATAATCAATCTGCTCATGAGATTCTATGAGCCTGATTCGGGTGCGATCTATATCAATGATGTGAATATTGCCGATATACCGAGAAATGCTCTGCGTTATTATGTCGGCATGGTTAGTCAGGATACATGGTTTAAAGACGGAATGATCATGGATAACCTAAGGTTTGGACGTCCTGATGCTGAAGACGCTGTATGTATTGAAGCTTCAAGGATAACAGGTGCTGATTCATTTATAAGGAAGCTTCCTTTACAGTATGAGGAGACAATAGATCAGAACCGTGATGATATATCTGAAGGTCAGAGACAGCTTTTAAGTATCACAAGAGCTTTGGTGAAGGATCCTGAGATACTGATCCTTGATGAAGCTACTTCTTCAGTAGATATCCTGACTGAAGTAAGGATTCGCCGTGCAGTTAATGAACTACTTAAGGGAAGAACGAGTATAATAATAGCGCACAGGCTTTCGACCATCGTCGATGCGGATAAGATAGTTGTTGTCGAGAACGGATCCGTGAGTGAGACCGGAACTCATGAACAGCTTATGAAAGCCGGCGGTTTTTACAGCAAATTATATGCTTCCTATACGGAAGAATGAGAGGAAAAAATGAATAATCTGAAGCTTAAGAATTTTATTGATGAAATCAACGGAAAGAGCGCTGCTGTTATTGGTGTGGGTATATCTAACAGACCGCTTATAAGGTGGCTTAACAAGCTTGGTGTTACAGTAACGGCATTCGACCGTCTGGAGGCAGATGATCCTTCTATATCCAAGACACGAGAAGAATTCGAAGCTGAAGGAATCAATATTAACTGGTCACTCGGAAGAGATTATCTCGATCAGCTTATGAATAATGAGTTTGATTATGTCTTTAAGACACCCAAGATGAGATATACTGAGCCCGCACTTGCTGCTGCAAAGAATAACGGCAGTATTCTTACTACAGAGATGGAACTGTTTATGAATCTGTGCCCCGCGAAAATATTCGCTATAACAGGTTCTGACGGCAAGACTACTACTACAACTCTTGTCAGCGAACTTCTCAAGGCTCAGGGATATAACGTATATGTCGGCGGCAATATCGGAACTCCTCTGCTTGATAAGGTGCAGGATATGAAGGAAGACGACATGGTCGTTCTCGAATTGTCTTCGTTTCAGCTGCTTGACTGTGTAACCAGCGCTGATGTTGCCATTGTAACTAACGTCACACCTAACCATCTCGATTTCCACAAGGACTATAACGAGTATATTGATGCTAAGACCAATATTTTTAAGTATCAGGCTCCCATGGGACGCGTTGTGCTTAATTCTGCATGTGACATTACTTATAAGATGAAGGATCTTGCAAGAGGAAGCGTCTCTTATTTCGCTCTGGATGAAGCAGTAGCCCGCAGGGCAGGAAATACTTCTCTGAAGACCTTTGCTTATCTTGATGCTGACGGCTTCCTTACAATCGAGAATAAGGACGGTAAGACGAAGCTTATCAATGAAAAAGACATTCTTATCCCGGGAAATCACAATGTGGAGAATTACCTTGCGGCTTCACGGGCTGTACAGGGTTATGTCGGCACTGAGGCTTTCGTTAAGGTGGCACAGAACTTTAAGGGCGTAGCTCACCGTATTGAGTTTATTAAGGAGATTAACGGGGTTAAGTACTATAACTCGTCCATCGACACTTCGCCTAACAGAACTATCAACACTATGAATGCATTGGCCTCAAGAGGGCAGAAGGGTGTGCTTATCTGCGGCGGTGCCGATAAGAAGTGCGATTATACCGGCCTAGGTGACGCGATACTTAACGTAAGCGACAGGATCATCATCTACGGAACAAACGCATGCTTCGTTAAGGATATTCTTGCCAAGGAAGCGCAGGGAAGATCTTATGAAGTGTTCGAGATAGAAGGCGGTGATGAGGTCTACGAATTCCCTGAGGGAAGAGATACTGTCATCGATAAGTACAAGGAGGCTCTTGCGAAGGCCGGAGAATGGGCTAAGGAAGGCGAGATCGTTATCATGTCCAATATCGGCACGAGCTACGATCACTTCAGGCATTTCGAGCATCGCGGTGACATGTTCAGAGACCTTGTTAACGGTATAATTTAATTAGTGTATAATAATATGAGGTT
>CACZHN010000301.1 GCA_902780985.1 uncultured Lachnospiraceae bacterium
GTAAAATGTTCCAACTTCGTAGGTGATACGGTAGATATGGTGCGTAAGCTGGGTTTTGAGCAGATGATCTTTGCGGGGCATGCCGGAAAGCTGGTAAAGGTCTCGGGTGGGATCATGAATACCCATTCGAAAGAAGCTGACTGCAGAATGGAGCTGATGGCTGCGGCTGCTGCCAGATGTCATGTGGGTGAAGATGTCCTGAATCGTATACTTGATTGTCTGACAACCAAGGAAGCCTGCGAAAACCTGAAAGATCTGGGTATTGAGAAGCAGTGCTTTCAATATATTGTAGACAGAATAAAGTATCATCTTGAAAGGCGTGCCGAGGGTGAGCTTCATATAGAGAGCATGATCTATATGACCGAATACGGAGTACTCGGAAAGACCGCCGATGCCGAAGAACTTCTTAAAAGGGTGAAGGAGAACTTATAATATGGTTCATTTTGTAGGAGCAGGACCGGGAGCGCCTGACCTGATCACAGTAAGAGGAAAAGAACTTATAGAAAAAGCAGATATCATCATCTATGCCGGAAGTCTGGTAAATCCTGCATTGCTTGATTACGCAAAGGATGATGCAAAAATATATAACAGCGCCGAGATGACGCTGGAGGAAGTTACTGCCGTTTATACTGAAGCAGAGAGCGAAGAGAAGGATGTAGTACGCCTTCATACCGGTGAACCAAGCATTTACGGTGCCGTAAAGGAACAGATGGATTTTCTGGATAAGGAGGGAATCCCTTATGATTCCTGTCCCGGAGTAAGTGCCTGCTTTGGTGCGGCTTCGTCGCTCAATCTGGAATATACACTTCCGGGAGTATCTCAGACACTTATCATCACCCGTCTGGAGGGAAGAACCCCTGTTCCCGAATCTGAATCCATGGAAAGCCTTGCGGCTCATAAAGCTTCCATGGCGATTTACTTAAGTGCGGGAATGCTTAAAGAACTGTCCGAAAAACTTATAGCAGGCGGATATGAGCCCGAAACTCCTGCAGCAATAGTTTATAAAGCTACCTGGCCGGAAGAAAAAAAGATCATCACAACGGTAGGCGATCTTGCCGAAGCAGGAGAAAAAGAAGGAATACGTAACATCGCCGTAGTATTGGTAGGAAATGCCGTCTCTGCCATGGACTACGATAAATCAAGACTATATTCGACGGATTTTACCACAGGATTCAGAACAGCAAAACAGGATTAGAATTATGGAAAAACGGGCCATTGCATTTACCGATAAAGGCAGATGCGTAATCGAAAGATTAAGTAAAGAATATAAGAAGAGAGGCATGGAAGAAGTCACATCCTATGACTCATCCCTTTCGGTAGATGATTTTATAAGTCGGGGATTTGAGGATAAAGCATGTCTTATCTTTGTGTGCGCTGTAGGAATTGCGGTCCGTTATATATCAAAGTATATAAATGACAAATTAACCGACAGCCCGGTGATCGTAATAGATGATAACGCTCAGTTCGTAATCCCTCTTGTCTCGGGACATGTGGGCGGAGCAAATAAGGCAGCCCTTACCATCGCCGAGCTTTTGGAAGCTGTACCGGTTATAACAACTTCAACGGATATAAATGATGTATTCTCTCCGGATCTGTATGCGGTTGAGAATAACCTGAAAATCCAAAATCGTGACGGAATAAAAAAGGTATCCGCAAAAGCCGTGGAAGGAAAGGCTGTCAGGCTTTCAATTAAAAGCTTTCCTCCGAAAGAACCTGTGGATGTGCTGGTTTCGGATATAGCTGACGCAGATTCGGAATACTCACTTCTTCTTTCCCCAAAGCCTTATGTTTTAGGTGTCGGAACCAAGAAGGATAAGGACGTACATGAAGCCGAAGAATTTATCCTGTCAATTCTTAAGGAGCATAATATCTCCATAGACGAAATCTACGCCCTGTGTTCCATTGACAGAAAAGAAGAGGAAGAATGTCTGATCCGTTTTTCGAAGAAATACAGGATTCCTTTCATAACATTTGACGCGGAGCTCTTAAACATGGCAGAGGGAGATTTCGCACATTCGGACTATGTTCAGGAAAAAGTCGGTGTGGGAAATGTATGCGAGCGCGCGGCAATCCTCGGATGCAGGAATAACGGAGAACCGGTAGTTTCAAAAACAGCCGGAGAAGGAATAACCGTAGCTGTGGCGAAGCGCAAATAAACCGGAGGATATAATATATGGATGGATATATATATGTAGTCGGAATCGGTCCCGGAAAAGAGGACGGGATCACCAAAGAGGCCGAAAGAATTCTTAATGAGGCGGATATTATCGTCGGATATAAAACTTATATAGAGCTGGTGAAAGACAGATATCCCGAAAAAGATTTCTTTGAAAACGGGATGACAAAGGAACTGGAGCGTTGCAGGAAGTGCATCGAATTTGCCCGTGAAGGTCGGACTGTGGCATTTATATGCAGCGGCGACTCCGGAGTTTACGGCATGGCTTCACCGATGCTGGAGGAAGCAGCTAAAGCCGGCTTTGATAGAGTTAAAGTTATTCCGGGAGTTACAG
>CACZHN010000302.1 GCA_902780985.1 uncultured Lachnospiraceae bacterium
AGGAACTGGACGATGAGACCTTCCTTAAGGAGGCGAAAGAACTTCAGGCCCTTTGCGGTGAATATCATGTTCCCTTTGTGGTGAATGACAACGTAGATATCGCCATGAAGATCGACGCGGACGGAGTGCATGTGGGACAGAGCGACATGGAGGCAGGTGATGTTCGCTCAAAGCTCGGCCCCGACAAGATCATCGGCGTATCAGCAGCTACGGTGGAGCAGGCTGTACTTGCCGAAAAGAGAGGGGCTGATTATCTCGGGGTAGGCGCGGTGTTCCCTACGGGATCCAAGGATGATGCAGTGGAAGTGTCGCATGAGACATTAAAGGCTATATGTGAGGCTGTTTCAATTCCGGTAATTGCAATCGGTGGAATAACAGTGGATAATACCAAAGAGCTTGCAGGAAGCGGTATATGCGGTATTGCAGTTATAAGTGCGATTTATGCCCAGGAAGACATTCCGGCAGCTACAAGCAGATTGAAGCAGGTTGTTAGTGAGATAGTATAACAATAACAGCGGCAGATTGGGGGCACCACCTTATGCCGCTTTATAAAAAATGCTGACAAATAATAAAGAAAGAAGGTAGAAATATGAACACAGCATTAACCATAGCTGGAAGTGATTCCAGTGGAGGCGCCGGTATCCAGGCGGATATCAAAACTATGACAATGAACGGTGTATATGCCATGAGTGCGATCACAGCTCTCACAGCGCAGAATACCACCGGAGTAACAGGGATACTTGAAGTATCACCGGAATTTCTTAGTAAGCAGCTGGATGCCATATTCGAGGATATTTTCCCGGATGCGGTGAAGGTTGGAATGGTTTCATCATCTCAGCTTATTGAAATCATCGCTGATAAACTGAAGTCTTATAAGGCATCAAATATTGTAGTTGATCCTGTAATGGTAGCTACAAGCGGTTCACGTCTTATAGAAGATGAAGCTATAAATACTCTTAAAGAAAAGCTTCTTCCTCTGGCAGCGGTTATAACACCAAACATTCCGGAGGCAGAGATATTAGCTGATATGACTATCAAAGATAAGGAAGATATGGAGAAGGCAGCAAAGGTGCTTGTAGAGCGTTTTGGCTGTGCTGTACTTGTAAAGGGCGGACATCGTATCAATGATGCAAATGATGTCTTATTTGCAAAGTCCATGAGCGAGCCTGTATGGTTTGAGGGAAGAAGAATCGACAACCCTAACACCCATGGAACAGGATGTACACTTTCAAGTGCAATCGCATCAAACCTGGCAAAGGAATGCGAACTTGTTCAGGCTATTGAAAATGCAAAGGCATATCTTTCAGGTGCTCTTGAGGCTATGTTGGATCTTGGAAAGGGCTCAGGTCCGCTGGCACATAATTATGCGATACTTAATTAATCGCAAGAGTGCAGTAGTACAAATTGATAATTATATTTACTAGATTTAGGAGAAATAAAAATGAGTAATACAGGTAAGCAGAAATTCGATGGTTATGCAAGTAAGTATGATGAGTGGTTCATGGTAAATGATAATCTTTTTACCAGTGAGCTCAGACTCTTCAAGAAGGTTCTCGGAGATATAACAGGTAAGAAGCTTTTATCAGTTGGATGTGGAAGCGGACTCTTCGAGAGCTATATCGACAGCTCAAATATCGAAGGTATCGAGCCATCAGAAGATATGGGTAAGATAGCTGAGAAGCGTGGTATAAATATAATCAAGTATGGTCTTATCGAGGATGTGGATCTTCCTGATAATACATACGATATTATATATTTTAATGGAAGCTCAAGCTACATGGAGAATCTTACACCGGTTTATGAGAAGGCACTTAATGCACTTAAGCCTGATGGAAAGCTTATTCTTCTTGATGTTCCGAAGGAGAGTGCATTTGGATTCATGTATCTTCTTGGAAAGAGCCTCAATACTTATGAGCATGAATACCTTGAAGGCGCTATGCCTGCTCTTCCATATCCTCTTGCTCTTGCAGCTTCAGGTGTATGGCATTCAACAGAAGAGAAGATTGAAGTATTAAAGAATCTTGGAATTGAGAAGTTTGACTTCTATCAGACACTTGTTAAGAATCCGATGTATACTAATGAAGAGCCTGAAGAAGTTGTAGAAGGATATAAGAGCGGCGGATACGTAGCAATCATCGCTCAGAAGTAGAAATGTGATAAGCGGAGAGGGAAGTATGAAGCTGTCAGAGATACTTGTTTCAAAAGTAGATAAGCCCTGGACTGAAACGCTGGAGAAAACATTTCTCAGTGAAATGGCTCATGGAACGCTGGACCCGATGAAGTTCCGTAATTTCATGCTTCAGGACTATATGTATCTTTTAGACTACATAGAGCTTCTGAAGGATATAAAGAGTCTTGCAGAGAATGAAGAACTAAAGGATTTTCTTGCCTGTGTCATAAGTGATACGGAGAACGAGACTTACAGAGTTCATATTCCGGCCATGAAGGAACTGGGAATATCTGATGAAGATATAA
>CACZHN010000303.1 GCA_902780985.1 uncultured Lachnospiraceae bacterium
GCACTGGAGAAGAACTATCCTGAGTGCCCAGCGTTTTCCCAGTTCTCTTTTTATCGATGCGATCGCCGCAACGCAAGGTGTATAAAGCAGGCAGAATATAAGGAGTGCGCCCGCCGCTGCGGTGCTGATGGCACCCACCAGCGCATCCGTGCTTCCGAAAAGGATAGACAGTGTGGATACCACGCTTTCCTTTGCGATAAATCCTGTGATAAGTGCGGTTGCTATTCTCCAGTCACCGAAGCCCATAGGTTTAAAGACCGGTGCGATCACTCCCGCGATCTTTGCCAGTATGCTGTCTCCCGCATCCACTGCGAGGCCGAGACTAAGAGTGAAGGATCTGAGGAACCATATAACAATGGTTGCCACAAAGATTATGGTGAAGGCCTTCATCAGGAAGTCCTTTGCCTTCTCCCAGAGAAGCTGAAGTACATTCTTCGCTCCCGGCATACGGTAGTTAGGAAGCTCCATAACGAAAGGAACCGCCTCTCCTCTGAATGCCGTTGCTTTAGATATAAGTGCAACTACGATACCCGTAAGTATTCCCAGCAGATAGAGGCCTACCATGATAAGTCCGCCTTTTCCCGGGAAAAATGCAGCGATAAAGAATCCGTATATCGGCAGCTTTGCGGTACAGCTCATGAAAGGTATGAGCATGACCGTCAGCTTTCTGTCTCGCTCCGAAGGAAGTGTACGGCTGGACATAACGCCCGGAACCGAACATCCGAAACCTACCAGCATAGGTACGATACTTCTTCCCGAAAGACCGATTCGTCTGAGAGGTCTGTCCATGACAAATGCGATCCTCGCCATATAACCCGTATCTTCCAGCAGTGACAGGAAGAAGAACAGGATGATGATTATCGGAAGGAAAGACACAACGCTTCCCACTCCGTTAAATATTCCGTCTATGATAAGCGAATGCACAACTTCATTTACATTTGACGCCGTCATCAGGTTATCAACCTTTCCGGCAACAAAGTCTATTCCGCCTTCCAGCAGTTCCTGAAGCCAGGCTCCCACTACGTTGAAGGTAAGCCAGAACACCAGACCCATGATAAGGATAAATGCGGGAATGGCCGTATACTTACCGGTAAGGATCTTATCTATCTTCTCGCTTCGTTCTCTTTCCTTACTCTTCTCCGGTTTTACAACCGTTTCTTTTACAAGCTTGTCTATAAATGAGAAACGCATATCCGCCATTGCCGCAGAGCGGTCAAGGCCTCGCTCCTCTTCCATCTGGATGATGATATGCTCTATCATTTCTTTCTCGTTCTGAGAAAGCTCCAGAATATCTATTACTCTCTGATCACCTTCTATGATCTTGTTAGCCGCGAATCTCACAGGGATGTCCGCACGTTTCGCATGGTCTTCGATAAGGTGCATGATTCCGTGAATGCATCTGTGCACCGCTCCGCCGTGATCCGTCTCGTCACAGAAGTCTTTCTTGCCCGGACTCTCCTGATACTTGGCTACATGAAGGGCGTGGCTTATAAGTTCGTCAACACCTTCGTTCTTTGCTGCCGAGATAGGTACCACCGGAATTCCCAGAAGTGCCTCCATCTCGTTGATCTTTACGGATCCACCGTTGCCGCGCATCTCATCCATCATGTTAAGAGCCAGAACCATAGGAACGTTCAGCTCGATAAGCTGCATGGTAAGATAGAGATTACGCTCTATATTTGTGGCATCAACTATATTGATTATGCCCTTCGGCTTCTCGCCGATTATGTATTGTCTGGAAACGATCTCTTCGTCGGTATAAGGTGACAGGGAATAGATACCCGGAAGGTCCACGACCTCCGTGTTCGGCTTGCCCTTTATGGCACCGCTCTTTCTGTCTACCGTTACACCCGGGAAGTTGCCCACATGCTGATTGGAACCGGTAAGCTGATTAAAAAGTGTAGTCTTACCGCAGTTCTGATTTCCCGCAAGGGCAAATGTAAGAAGTGTATCACTCGGAAGTCTTTTCTCCGTTGATTTCTCATGAAAGATACCACCTTCACCCAGCCCCGGATGATGGTGGTGGTGATGTTTCTTTTTAGATGTTGATTTCTCACCGGCCTCGGATGTACCGACCGGTCTGATCCCTATTTCCTCCGCCTCCGAGAGTCTGAGAGTCAGTTCATAACCATGGATCCTGAGTTCCATGGGATCCCCCATAGGCGCAAACTTTATAAGCGTTACTTCCGCTCCCGGAATAACGCCCATATCAAGGAAGTGCTGTCTCGTAGCGCCTTCGCCTCCGACGCTTTCGATGACAGCAGACTCCCCTGCCTTTAATTCTTTTAATGTCATGTTTGATAAACTCCTTGATAGTACCTTCTGCTAACCGGCAATAAACTTGTTCAGCTTCTCATCGTATCTCATTCCTATCGAAGCCAGCTTTTCGGTAATCTCCTTCTCATCTACGCCCAGACTCTTTGTCAGTTCCGTAAGTGAAGAATAATTATCCCGAAG
>CACZHN010000304.1 GCA_902780985.1 uncultured Lachnospiraceae bacterium
TCCGTTGTTGCCGTACCCGTGGACAACTCTGCCAAATGGCATGTTGTCGCCGATATAGGTTCGGCCGCCGTGGTTTTCAAAACCGACGATTTCAAAGGCTTTAAGTTCGGGAATGGTTTCATTCCTGAGGACTATATTGGAGATCAGCCTGGGCGAACCCTGTTCCGTATAGAGATCCACCAGTGAAAGGCCCTCCATCCGTCCTTCCGACGTGTCATAGTAGTGACCGAGCAGCTGGTAGCCGCCGCAGATGGCAAGCAGTGCCCCGCCGTCTTCCACATAATCATGAAGCTCCGGACGAACCTTCTGAAGGCGCGTGCAGACAATCTGCTGCTCCCGGTCGGAACCGCCGCCCAGAAGGACAATGTCGGCGGATGCCAGAGAAAGCCTGTCATTCAGGCTGCACTCTGTAACCTGCGCTTCAATTCCGCGCCACTTGCAGCGCATTCGCAGGCACTGGATGTTGCCTCGGTCTCCGTAGAGGTTGAGCAGGTCCGGGTAGAGGTGGACGATATGCAGTCGATAAGGGCCCGGCTCCGGGCTGTTAATTGTATGATCGGGCCGGGACGATTCTGATCGCAATTCTTTCTTTTCGTCTTTTTTCATTTCGTGATCCCTTCCAGATACTTATGAGCCTCATACAGCGCCGTGTAATTGACGAGCACATACAGGTTGCCGCTGCCGTCAGCGAGGCGGCGCTCTATGGCTTCTTCCACGGTCGGCGCAGAGGTCGACGCGATCTCCGCATATTTGAGCCTGAGCTGCATGTCGAGCGCGCGCAGGCCGCTCACCGTGATGGAGCGGATCGTCTCATCCGCCAGCCTGTCAAAATCCACGTCCCACAGCCAGGAAATATCCCTGCCGTCCTGGGCGTTGTCGTTGATCACGATGATCAGGTCTTTCGGGGAGCGGTCCTGCAGCATGGCGGCGATATTCTGGTTGAAGCCGGCGGGATTTTTGGCGAGGTTCAGGAGGATCTTTTGTTCTCTGCTCCGGCCTGTGCAAAAGTTTTCGCCTCTGCCGAACTGCGGCTTATAGCTGCGCAGGACTTCATTGATGCTTTTGGTGGGAAGATCCAGTTCTCTCAGTACCGTGTTAAGCCCGTCGGCAAGACGCGGATTATTGGCATATTCATGCTGCGTAGGTTTACTTACCGTTATAAAAAGCGGAACCCTCTCCTTCCTTGCGGCAATGATCGCAGATATATTGAATTCCGAATATACGATATCCGGTCTAAAATCCTCGATAGCTTTTCTCACGGAATCTATACTTTTACGTAAGTATCTGCTGTCAAGATTCCCGGTCATCTGTAAGACCTGATCAAAGCTCTTCACCGTCTTCTTAGCCGTAATTCCCAGCTTCTGAGCGATGGGAAATGTACGGGTCGCTATCACCTTCGGAAGGCCGAACGGCATAGGAATATCCAGAAAATAATTCTTTACTCCGTCTATTCTTTTATAATTTACATCTTCTGCCATACAAGTGGCAACAAGAGCCCCTCCTTCTCTGAACCCGTCCACCAGAAGTCTGCATCTGGAAGAAGGCCCCGAAGTCTCGGCCATGGCCGCCATTGGGACTACCAAAATTCTCATATTAAGTTTTCCCCCTGAAAAATCTTCACTGCCCATATACTACAACAGCGGGGTACTCACTTCAATCCAATTGAAAAGAATTAATCAAAATTTAATCTTCGGCCTCAAATCCCATCTCTATATCGGGATTTACGGCTTTCAGATACTCATATATCATCTTCAGATCATCAACAGCTTTCGCTCTTTCGTTCTTCTTTCCCACCGTTTCCGAAAGCATATTTTTATCACCGCCTTTTGTCATCACCATGATTCGATACTTATCGAAATTCAGTCCGAAAGGTTTATCCTGAAAATCATCATCTCCCGCAGAAGCGGTAAACCTGTTGTCTTTGATCTTAACTCCGAATATTTTCTTTATATCATCGATCTTAAATGCACTCTGATTGAATCTCATATATCCTACATCACTGAGAAATCCCACCAGATAGTGCTCGGTAATAAGAACTTTTGAGTCTTCGATCCACTTGGCATTCACTGCCGCTTCTTCATCTATCTGTTTAAGTGTTATGCCGCTTGGTGATTCGATCTTAGCTGAAGCCATAAGCTGCGCGATGCTGACGCCCAACATTATAAGACCTGCGCCGCCGATCATACCTCCCACAGCAAGATTCAGGCTCTCTTTCATATCCATCAGCAACACGATTCCGCCGATCAGAAAAAACACAAAACCTGCGATACCCGCGGCATATACGCTTTTATATAATTGTCTTATCTTCTTACTCTTATAAAACACTTCGGTTACATCTCTCTTCTTCTTTTTTCCATGAATTCACGAACATTACGGGATTCCTCGAGGTCTATATGAAATGCAAGCTTTTCCGCTACATATAAGGAAAGCTCCTCGAAATAATCATACATTAGGAAGATTCCCTTGAATCTCTCCATTTCCTCCGGTGAAAGGTACTTCTTCAAGTACTTGGAATTTCCTCCGGTGGTAACTTCAAAGTCGTTATCAATACCGACTTTCCAGTTCATCATCTTCATAAACATATTCATCATAAGCCATTCCATGGCACGTCTTGCATAGAAAAACTCATCTCTGCAAAGTCCCTTTGTGGCATAATTGGCGATCCATCGGAATTCATTTACCGTGTTGCAAAATTCAAACTCCGTCGGCTTCTTTATGTAGAAAGCTTCCTTGGATGCAATATCCTTCAACTCAGGGAAATTATCCTTATTGATCATCACTACTCTCGGCTCGTTGAATTTCACCTGATCCCCTATATTGCTTACATCTATAAAGGTCATGTCGATCCTGTTGCCGTCCTTATACTGCACCAGATAAGCGAATTTATTCCTGCTGTTATAGTCGTAAGGCTCCGCATACCAGTCATCCGGCATCTGCATGATGAGGATGTCTCCGAAGCGCTTCATATAGTCTTTATCTCTTGTAAACTCTCTGATGTCGGTCACAAAGAATGTTACGTCTATATCCGAATATTTGTCATGTACTGCACCCTCGGTTACATTTGATCCTTCCATCGTAACCGCACGGATACGTTCATCCTCCTCGGCCTTTTTCAGTATGAGCTCACGCATTTCATCTAATGTTTTCATAAATCCTCCAAAATAAGATGTGGCAGTCAATCAAGAAGAGACTGACTGCCACAAAATTATAACACGGATGTGAGTGTTGGGACACCAATTATTTAATTACCGACAGGCTCTGTCTGTCAGCAAATACGGCAACGAAGATAAGGAATATTACACCCTGGATAAGCTGCATTGCCTGAGTTGTAAGACCCATCATTGTGAGTCCGTTATTCAGTACGATATACAGAAGAGATCCGACGATGATGTTCTCGAATCTTACCTTAGCACCACCCGATATCGGCATACCGCCCAGAACAAGAGCGATAAGTATCTGGGTTTCAAGCTGACTTCCTACGTTGGCTGTTGCCGAACCGTTCTTTGCAATATTGATAAATGCAGCGAGGCCCGTAATTGCTCCGGCCAGAACGTAGATAAGGAATTTCATTCTGTCGGTGCGGATTCCCGCGAACTTAGCTGCCTTCTCTCCCGCACCGATAGCTTTTAAGTAAATGCCGAACTTCGTGAATCTGAATACCACGAATCCGATTATCAGTACAGCTGCTGTGATTCCCAGCTTAACTCCGGTAGTATCATAGTCGTATACCTTCATGCTTGCGGCTACCGGAGAATTGGAAGCCATGTATTTTATGAATCCTCTGAACAGGAACATAGTACATATGGTTACGATGAAAGACTTGATCTTCCTGTTCACATAGAAGAATCCGTTAAACGCTCCGATAAGAGCACCTGCCGCAATACCGCCGATAACTGCCAGGATCATATTTACTCCCGATAGTTTACATACGACGATGGATGCTATACCCATTATGGATCCCTGGGAGA
>CACZHN010000305.1 GCA_902780985.1 uncultured Lachnospiraceae bacterium
TACACAGGATACTTCATGGACCAGTTCCAGAACCGCAAGCGGGCCGCCTATGCGGGATTCCGCTGGTGGCCGTGGCATATCTACTCGGGCTGGTGGTTCGGGGCCAGAGGCCAGTTGATGGAGTACAACCGAGGCGGAATCCTCTACCGATCGACCGAGGAGGGCGAAGCCGTCGGCGCCGGTCTCTCTGCGGGTTACACCCGGATGCTGCACCGCAACTGGAACATCGAGTTCGGCATCGGCGTCTGGGGCGGAACGACCCGCTACACGACCTATGCATGTCCCACTTGCGGAACCGTGACGGACAACGGGAAGAAGGTCTTCGTCTTTGGCGGCGCGGACTCTATCGATAAACTTTCCAGACGATTCGGGCAAAGTTGGTGGCCTGAGGAAATTCCCTCCAATGCAGAAATGTATTATGGAGAAGAGAACTTAAATCGAGTAGGAAATCGAGTTGATTTCGTTATCACTCACGAGTGTCCGACGAAAGTATACCGTAAAATCTATGCTGCTCATAAAGTCGTCATGCCGTATGTCCTGACAGAGTATCTTCAAGGATCGGTATGAGCGATCTGTCGATCTCGACAGCAACTACTCTTTTAGCCGACTCTGCCAAATACTGAGTCATAGTACCGATGCCAGGACCTATCTCAAGTACACAGTCATCTTTGGTGATCTCTGACTCCGATATGATCCTTTCCAGGATATTGGTATCTATCAAAAAGTTCTGTCCGTATTTCTTCTGAAATGAAAAACTATATTTCTTTAGTACCGCCATTGTATTGGCAGGTATTCCGAGATATGCCATATAAACCTCTGTTTTCTACATATTCAAGAAATGTTTTGCATTCTCACATGTAATGCTTACAACATCGTCATAGCTTAATCCCTTAAGCTCAGCTATTCTCTGCGCCACTAAAGGAAGATAATAAGAACTGTTTCTCTCTCCTCTGTGCGGTGTCGGTGCAAGATAAGGACAGTCAGTTTCAAGCATGATCCTGTTTAAGGGCATCTCCTGTAAAGCCTCTATAAGCTTTTTGGCATTTTTAAAAGTGATCACTCCGCCTATCCCGTAGTAGCAGTCAAGCTTATTTAACTCTTTTACCATTTCTTTCGAATACGAATAGCAGTGCATATCATACTTAAGAGAGCTATACTCAGATTTCTTCATTATTTCCAGTGTATCTGCCGCAGCATCTCTTGAATGAATGATAACTGGTTTGTCTAACTCTCTTGCAAGTTGAAGCTGCTTTTCAAACCAGATCTTCTGAGTTTTCTTATCAGGATCGGGATATTCATCAAGGAAGTGATAATCAAGTCCGATCTCTCCAACAGCTACGCATCTTTCATCTTTCATTCTCTGCCTTAGAAGATCAAGATTTTCATCGTTAAGTTCTAGTGTCTCGCTCGGATGAACACCTATTGCAGCATATACATGCGGATAAAGATGAGAAAGCTTAAGTGTCGATTCAACAGAAGAAAGCGGAACGGAATGTTTTGCACGGTTCCCATGCCGACGAATAACACGAGTATTGGAAGTTTCGTCATCAAGTAGATATAAAGATTAACAACAACCTGAGGGGGTTGCCGCATTTTTCTCTTAATGTGGCAGCCCCATTTTGATGGTCAGAAGAATAAATTTGCAAGGAAACACAGGCAGGATTTCTGAAGAAAATAGGTTGACAGATATTATATATAAATGGATAATATACTATTATATGAAATTCATAAATAAGATATAGTTAGAAATTTAGAAACGGAGAACAGAATGTACAGTGCAGTGATGACAGGGGCGGTTCACGGCATCAGCAGCTATCTGCTGAGGGTGGAAACAAATATCTCCAATGGACTGCCCGCCTTCAACATGGTGGGGTTCATGAGCGGGGAAGTGCGCGAAGCGGGAGAGCGTGTCCGTGTCGCATTGAAAAATACGGGGATACCGCTGCCGGCTGCGCGGATCACGGTAAATCTGGCTCCGGCGGATATTCCCAAGCGGGGGATCGTGATCGATCTGCCCGTAGCAGTGGGAGAGCTGATCTGTATGGAGATGCTGCGGCAGGAGGATTTTGAGGATGTCCTTGTTGCTGGAGAGCTGGGGCTCAACGGAGAGATCCGGCCTGTGCGCGGTGTCCTTCCCATCGTACAGACAGCTAAGGCACAGGGCATCCGCCTGTGTATCCTTCCGGCGGAGAATCTGGAGGAGGGTGCTGTGGTGGAGGGCATCAAGGTGGTCGGAGTCCGCTCCCTGAACGAACTGATCATGTATATGACCGCCTCTCCCCGGAAACGGGACCGGCTGCTGTCCCCGGGAAAGGTAGATCTGAAGGCACTGTTTGAAGAGGTGGCGGCGAAACCTGCGGAAGTGGATCTTTCGGATATAAGGGGCCAGGCTATAGCCAAAAAGGCAATGGAGATCGCGGCGGCAGGCTTCCACAACATGCTGATGACG
>CACZHN010000306.1 GCA_902780985.1 uncultured Lachnospiraceae bacterium
ATACCGATCTCATATCCCATAAGCTCGTCCTTCTCTTCGGACTTTGCCGTACGCATGATAATCGGAACCTTGGATATCTTACGTATTTCCGCACTTGTTTCGTAGCCGTTCATTTTCGGCATCATGACATCCATAATGATAAGAGATATATCATTGGATGAAGTAAACATGTTGTAAGCTTCTTCTCCGTCGGAAGCCTCAACTACTATAAATCCGTCTTTTACGAGGAAGTCCTTTACGAGCTTTCTCATACGCGGTTCATCATCAACAACAAGAATCTTAATGTCTCCCATAACCCCTTCTCCTTCTTCAACTAACCCCTGAAAAGGCTGCGGACCTTACTCTCCGTCCGCATCTGTAGCGGTGCCTATGTTGCCGTAGATTGTTATATTGTTATTCTCACATATGGTCTTAAGATTTTTCTTATAAGAATCCATATATGTTTCGGACTGTTCTATCTTTTCTTCGGCACTGTCAAAGTATGTCGCATCGGAATTCTTGATTCCGTCGATTACATCCTGTATTGCGTCACGCTGAAGCTGTGCGCTCTGAAGATATGTACTTTGAAGTCCCTGAACCTCGGTGGTCGTATATTCGAAAGCCTTGAGTTTCTCAAGATAAGAATCATATGATGTTATAGCATCATTCTCAAGGGAAGTGAGCCACTGCTCGCTGTCCATATTCTTTTCAAAATATGCCTGATAAAGTCTTACAGCCTTATCTCTTTCCGAAGCAATTGACGGAAGATCTCTGTTTACAAAC
This sequence comes from uncultured Lachnospiraceae bacterium, assembly GCA_902780985.1. The sequence continues at coordinate 763 of CACZHN010000306.1, forward strand.
TGCTCAACCTCGGATCCTACGGTTATTCCCGCTTCGGTAACAGTTTCTGCTACGGTTGCTTCTTCTTTTTTGCCGCATCCTCCGAAGGAAAGCATCATGGCAAATGTCATACCTACAACAAGTAATTTCTTCTTCATCATGTCCAACCTCATTCTTCCGTAGTTTATCTCACTTGTCTATTATACATCACACAGTCTGCATTGTAAAATATGTATAAGCCTTAAAGGCTATGGCTCTTCATGTATTTCTCGTACAGATCGGGACGTCTCTTTCTGGTTCTCTCGATGGACTGCTCCAGTCTCCACTTCTCAATAAGCTTATGATTTCCCGAGAGCAGCTCAGGAGGCACAGCACGGCCTTCAAACACGGGAGGTCGTGTGTATTGCGGATATTCCAGAAGATCGTCGTAAAACGTCTCGTAGAGGGCACTGTCGTCGTGTCCCAGAACACCCGGGATAAGTCTTGTGACAGCATCCATAATTGTCATGGCCGGAAGTTCTCCGCCGGTAAGGACAAAGTCCCCGAGAGACACTTCGCACGGATTGATCATCTCTATAACACGTTCATCGATTCCTTCGTAATGTCCGCAGAGAAAGATTATATTCTCGTTCTTCGAAAGCGCCTGGGCATAACTCTGGTTAAATGTACGGCCCTGCGGAGACATATAAAGAACTCTGGTATTCTTTGTACCGGTTTTCTTTATGATATCCTGATAAGCCAGCCAGACAGGTTCTGCCTGCATCAGCATGCCCGATCCACCGCCGTAAATGTAATCATCCACCTGACGATGCACGTTCTGCGCATAATCTCTTATATTAACGGCTTCCACAGATATGATATTCTTTTTTGCTGCCCTTCCCATGATGCTTTCGTTCATGGCATTTGTTATAAGCTCCGGGAAAAGCGTCATTACATAATAATTCATATTACATACCCTTTATAAGACATACATATACACGTTCGGCTTCATGATCAACCTTTTTGACAAATGTATGAATGGCCGGAATAAGTCTCTCATGTCCATCCGCGTCTTCCGCAACGATAACCGGATGAACTGCTGTATCTATATAATCCTTGATCTTACCGATAGCTTTGGTATTATCCGGATTGAAATTTTCAACGTCGGTTTCTGTTTCGGCATCTATATTATAAAGCTCATAGCCTATAATATCAGCCATGTAGTATTCTCCCTCTTCAAGAGGATCCGCATTTTCTCTGTCCACGTATATTTCCATACGTCTGAGTTTTTCGGCATTGTCCCTGTCATCGGTTCCTTCAAGATGAACGATGACCATACCCTTGAAAAACTTACAGCTTGTAATCTTTGCGGGAGTATAGGTCTTTCCCTTCTTAAGAAAACAATCGGAAATGTTCTTGAAATGCGCTATATTGTCAGTTGTAGGATAAACCTTAACTTCTCCCTGTATACCGTGAGGTGAAGTTATGACTCCCATTTTAAAGTATTCAACCATATAAATCCCCATTAATCAGAAAGCCGCGTTAACCGCGGCTTTCCATAAATAACTATCTGATATCTACAATTACTTTCTTGTCTCCCTTAGATGCGGCAGCTTTTACCACTGTTCTGATAGCTTTAGCTATTCTTCCGCTCTTTCCTATTACCTTACCCATATCCTCAGGAGCTACAGTAAGCTCAAGGTTGATCGTGTTATCATCAG
>CACZHN010000307.1 GCA_902780985.1 uncultured Lachnospiraceae bacterium
CAGAAACCAGCCTGATCAGCTGTCCGATCAAATTGAGGAATCCGATGAGACCTACTATATAAACAATATTCTGAAAGTTACATCTATGCCTGATTGCGATTTCGGAACAAATGTCACCACCGACGGTTATGCGGTATTCCTCGGTTCCCAGTTTAAAGTGGATCCGGATGCCCGCTTCAAACCTATGGAAGCATATATAAACGACCCTGCAGGTTTAGTCAGCTCGGACAAATACAACAACACCGGAATTATAAAAGTCACCAGCAAGGGAATATACGGCGCAGATCTGAGACTCACCGGAAGCATAACGGATAAAACCGAAGCTGTCGGCCTTCTGGACTTTGAAAAGGTCAAGGAATCCTTCATCGAAAGCCTGGAGACAGCTCCTGCAGGCCATGCCTATAAGGTAGTCGTAAATGATATAGTTATAGATTATGCCGAGCAGAAATCATCGGAAAATCCTGATACCTTAACATTAGTCCCTGTCTGGAGATTCAAGCTTTCCTCATACTTCAACGACGGCAGCGAGATATACACACCTGACATACTGATCAATGCCCTCGACGGCTCTCTGGTCTCCGACGGCTCCGACCTCCTCAGCATATACTCCGAAGAAGAACTCAACGCCATCTCCAACCTCGACGATTGACACACGGGGACTCAGCTCTCGATTCAAGGAATCGAGTGGGAATCGGGGACGGAGGTTGATTACTCATTTTGACACAGGGGGACACTCCTTCCATGAAAATTAAAAGTTCTGCAATTTCATTATTGCTAACCGGTGCCATCGGTCTTTCTCTGACAGGCTGCGGAAGCAAAACACCTGAAAATATAACGGATTACGGCGGGACCACCGCCGTGTCCGAAACCACGGAAGAAACTACCGTAACCGACATGGAACCGGGCAATATAGATACATCCGACATATCAGTGCATGAGTTCTTCGGCGATACGGTATCGGTAGATCTGGAAATGAATGTAAACGAAACCAACCTCTCTTTACATTGCAAGAAAGCGCTGCCCCTCATCGAGCATCTGAACGTATACGAGATCAGTAAGACCAGAAGCGACATTCAGGACGAAGAGTCTTTTGTAAACAAGATCTTCGACGGCGACGTGACCAAACTTACAAGTATGGATTTCGGCAGCGCGACCAAATACATTTCCCTCATGCATAAATACAGACGTATTCATCAGATCCTGACCAACGAGGGCCGCGGCGCATATATAATCAAGCCCGACTCCGGCGAGCAATTCATCTGGGAAGACACGGACACCTATTCCATACATTTGTATGAAGGAACTTACGACCATCACACTTTCGGCCTGATCCTGGCCTACGATTACGTCTACGGCTTCACTTATATCGATTTTGAGCCTGTGGATATCGACGAATATTTTCCGGACAGGCACTACACGACCATGATGGTCGAGCAGAGCGGAACTCCGTACACCGATCCTATCGAGAACCGCTGCGAACTTAACAAGGAGCAGGTGTATGAAGAGGCAAATGCATTCCTCCGGGACCGCATCGGCCTTGAGGACTATGAAAATGTAATCACCAACGATTCGGAAATGTATGACAGGATATTCGATGATCTGGAAATGCTGGGCGCCGGTGCAGTTCATTACGATGACTGTTTATCCGCGCTGACCTTCTCCGATTCGGATTATATCAGCACCTATCACCACTACAGTACTCAGTACTTTGGTTTTGATATTCTGAGAGATCAGCCCGACCAGGCTGCGGAATATATGGAATCCCACAAAAGTGCGGATGAAATGGATGCGGTGTTCAAAGTAACGGGGTTTGAAGAAACCGATCTCGGCACAAATACTACCACCGACGGTTACGCCGTATATCTGGGCTCTCAATTTACTTTCGACAGTGAAGCGACTTATGACCCGGATTTCGCCTATGGCATAAACGGCTTATATCTGTCCGACAGATACGAAAACACCGGCATCATAAAGATGACAAGTAACGGAATCTTCGGCGCCGAACTGAAACTTACGGGAAGTGTGGTAAATGTAACGAAAAACGTCCAGCTTCTGGAATTCGACAAGATTGTCAAATCCCTCGAAGCGGAGTTGGATGAAAACTTCCCTGCAAGCTTCAACGGAACGATCAACTTAGAAAAGATAATCCTGGACTATGTTCAGGTCAACAGTCCCGAAAATCCGGATCTCATAACCGTAGTCCCTACATGGAGATTTAAGCTGAAGGGATACGCCAACGATTCATCCATAGTATATGTCAACGATTATCTTATAAATGCCATCGACGGCTCAGTACTCGAAAACCCAAGAGACGAAATGCTTGCAAATGCCTACGGGCAGTGAGACGTGGGGACGGAGGTTGCGTAGTCAAAATGGCACATGGGGACGGGGGTCGCGTATTCATTTTGAATACTTGACCCCCGTCCCCATGTGCCGGCTTCGGCAAGTTCAATGATATAGTCTGCGTTTTCTTTTAATGCTTTCTCCGGATACTTGATAACACTGTATCCTCTCATAAATTCATTAACCGACATTCCCGATGAGAATCTTGCGGTTCCGCAGGTCGGAAGAATGTGGTTGGTTCCGCAGAAGTAATCTCCCACAGGTTCGGTGCTGTACTCTCCTACGAATACTGCGCCGGCGTTGGTAAGCTTCGGAAGTACTTCTTCGTAATCCTTAAGCAGAACCTCAACGTGTTCCGGTGCGATGGCGTTGACTGCTTCAACCGCCTCATCTATAGAGTCCACTACGAAGATATCTCCGTAATTATCGAAGGTCTTCTTTGTAGCATCCACCAGATCGTTCTCGTTACAAAGTCTTACGATCTCAGCTTTGATCTGTTCTGCCTGCTCCTCCGATAAGCAAAATGTAGTGCTGGCCTCAAAGCCTGTTCCGTGTTCCGCCTGTGACATCATGTCTGCGGCAATAAATGTAGGATTCGCATCTCTGTCTGCGATGATGGCGATCTCCGAAGGACCCGCTATGGAATCGATCTTAACTTCTCCGAACAGAAGCTTCTTTGCCATCTGTGTATAGTTGTTTCCCGGTCCCGTGATTGCATCTACCTTCTTTACGGTTTCGGTTCCGTAGGCAACTGCCGCAAGTCCCTGAGAACCCGAGATCTTATAATAATTCTTTACTCCCAGATAATCAGCTACATAGAGTAATCTGTCATCGATGGATCCGTCTTTCTTCGGCTTTGTAAGGATATAAATGTTCGGAACTCCCGCAACCACTGCAGGAACCAGATTCATACAAAGAGTTGAGATAAGCGGTGCCATATCTCCCGGAACGGTTACGGCTACGCTGTTCATAGGTGTGTACTTACGCTCAAGTACCGTACCGTTTTCAAACTCCTCTGTGAATCCTGTAGGAATCTGTCTTCTGTGGAATCTGAAAAGATTCTCGCAGGCAAGTTCAACTGCCTTTTTAAATTCCTCGGATACTCTCTCCTTTGCTGCCGCAAACTCCTCTTCCGTGACCATAAGGCCTATCTCATCGATATCAACACCGTCAAACTTTTTCATGTAAGAATGTAAGGCCTCATCGCCTTTTTCTTTAACATTCTTTAAAACATCCTTGACTGTGATCTCCACGGTTTCAGGTATACTGCTTCTTCTGGAAAGAAGATTCTGATACCTTGGGTTTTCGAAACTGAATTTGCTGATTGTGACCATTGCATTCTCCTCCTTGAAAAATTATTATAATCCTACGAATGCTTGATCCTGCAATCGAGCATGTAATTCTTACATGCTCGATGATGAAGTCTCGTCAAAGTCACATATCTGATTTCATCAGATATGTACGGATTAATACATTACGCTCTTGAACGTAAACGTTCGAGCGTATGTATAATCCGCACATATGCTCCGCATATGTGACTTTTCCTCAACCGTTACACAAAAAAACGCTTGTTAGGGAAAGTATTTTCCCTAACAAGCGTGGATCAAGCTTATCGCTTAATATGTTGTGAATAATAACAACATAAATTTCTTTTGTCAAGCAGTAAATTTTTATCATCAACTTGCAGCCGCCTCGGATCTCAGAATTCTTCGGATACTTTTCTCCGACAGGAAGTACTCTTCCGCCAGTATCACAACCGAAACTCCGTCTCTTTTCTTCTCACAGATTTCCCTGTTGCGCTCCGAATAATACTGCTTCGTCTTGGTGTTGCTTCCCCAGTCTTTTTTCTCAACGCATGGAATATAAATATTCTCTCCGCTGACATACTGCTGTATTGCTTCTATCAATTCTTTCGGCAGAACTTTCTCTGCACGTATATAGCTCATTTTAATCCTCCTAAATTATTGAATG
>CACZHN010000308.1 GCA_902780985.1 uncultured Lachnospiraceae bacterium
ACCGGATGCCAGTGAGAGCACCTTCTCCTGTGAGAATTCCTCTCTCTTGAGCTCTCCCATCTGTTCTCCTTCGTGCAGCACGATAATCCGCTCTGACATACCAAGCAGTTCCTCCATATCCGAGGAAACCATCAGGATTGATTTGCCCTGCTCCGCCAGTTCATTCATGAGCAGGTAAATCTCATGACGGGCCCCGATGTCGATGCCTCGCGTCGGTTCATCGAAGATCAGGATATCCGGGTTCGCTGCCAATGCCTTTGCAATAACGACCTTCTGCTGGTTGCCGCCGGACAGGCCGCTTGCCACCTGTTCGAGAAAAGGAGTTTTAATCTTGAGGCGGGTCTTGTAATCTTCTGCCAGTTTCGTCTCCGCCTTTCGGTCAACTACCATGCCTCTCGTGAGATTGTCGATCGTCGAGATGGATATATTCCAGTAAATCGGTTTGTCAATAAAGCAGCCCTGGAACTTTCTGTCCTCCGGTATGAGGGCAACACCCGCTTCCATGCCGTCCTTTGGCGAAGAGAGCTTCTTCTCCTGCCCCTTGAAATAGATATGCCCGCTGTCCTTGTGCGCGGCGCCGAAAATCAGGTGCATGAGCTCGGTCCTTCCGGCTCCTACCAGTCCGGCAAAGCCCAGGATCTCCCCCTTATGCAGATCAAAGTTGATGTTGCGGACGCCATTTCCGCTCAGGTCCTTTACACTGAGGACAACTTCCTCTTCTGCAGGCTTTTTCTCGGGATATGTGTTGGACAGTTCGCGGCCGACCATGAAATTGATCAGTTCCTGCTTGCTTGTGTCCTTTATGTCCTTCGTGGTGACGTACTGTCCGTCCCTTAAAATGGATACCCTGTCGCAGATGCGGAACAGCTCATCGAGACGGTGGGAAATGTAGATGACCGTCACCTTGTTTGCTTTCAGCTTATCGACCAGCTTGAACAGGCTCTCCTGTTCGCTGACGGTAATCGCCGCCGTCGGCTCGTCCATGATAATGACTTTGGCATTTCTCACCATGGCTTTGGTTAGTTCCACGATCTGGCGGTTTGCAATCGAGAGTTCCCTGATCCGTGCGGAAGGGCTCACATGGCAGTCGAACTCGGCGAGCAGCTCAGCTGCTTTTTTCTCACGGGCCCTGTCATTGAGCACCAGTCCCTGGTATTCCTTCACGCCCATGAAAATGTTATCCGCCACGCTCATCGCTTCAAACTGAATGAGTTCCTGGTATACGACAGCTATGCCCATTTCAATGGCTTTAGCCGGCTCCATATACGGGTAACTCCTGCCTTCAAACTCGATCGTTCCGGATGTAGGCCTGATCGCCCCGGAAATCGATTTGATAAATGTAGATTTCCCGGCACCGTTCTCGCCTACCAGGGCATGAACTTCTCCCTGTTCAAAGGAGATGGATACATCCTGCAGTGCCTTGACACCGGGATACACTTTGGAAATATTTTTCAAAGATAGAATAGCCGTAAGATCACCTCCACCAAATAAAGAACTTCTGCATTCCGTAAACTGTGTTTTTCACTCTGGATTCTGATTATTATTAAGTGAATCAAGATAATCCTGTTCCTCTGGAAGTATATCCTGGAACTGATCAGGGCTGGTAGTATTATTGCCATCCTCTGGTGGAGCTACAGGAGAAGTACTATTCTCATCTAAGCCATAGTATGTATATGCTTCCTGCTTAGCAGTAACAAATGGTGTACCATTAACAACACTGTTAATCTTTCTTGTATAGTCAACAGAATCGTAAGTAAGTATCTCTAATGCTTCTGCTTCGCTAAGTCCATAATCAGAAGAAAGTGCAGATATAATCTTTGCTCTTGTCTGATCAAGGATAGACTTTATTCCAAGCTCATCAGCTCTATCCTTCATAACTTCATATTTCTGAAGTCCTACAAGAAGGGAATCAAGTCCCATATCAGGCATATTCATCTTCTTATAGTTTTCATATGATTCATACTTTCTATCAAGGATTACAATCATACGAGACTTTTCATAAAGTATCTCATCACTCTTACTTAAATCTTTACCATAAAGCTGTAAGAATGCTGCGTGATAATCACCCTTATAGAAGTTATTTCTAGCATCACTTAAAACTGTAAGTTTAGGAACTATAGTTGCTATAAGCATAAGAGCAACGAGTATAGATACAGCTAAGACAACAGTTCTAATAATATAAACCTTAGGAATCTTTTTGCCCCCTTCTTCTTTAGGTGGCTTTTCCTTCTTAGGTTTCTTTTCTTTCTTTGGTTTCTTTTCCTTAGGTGGCTTTTCTTTCTTTTCTTTTTTCTTCTTGCCTTTCTTTCCGCCTTCTTCTTCAGCATTTTCCGAATCAAGCTGAGCAAGAATATCTAAGTTTTCATCTGAAACCTTAGTCTGATCTGCTTCGGCAACCTTAGGAGCTTCCTCTTCAACTTCTTCAGTT
>CACZHN010000309.1 GCA_902780985.1 uncultured Lachnospiraceae bacterium
GGACCGTCCTATGTATCACGCCCTCAGGATAAATACTCTGAAGATCAGCGTTGAGGACTTTCTGAAGATATCACCTTTTAAGCTTACACCGGTACCTTGGTGCAGCAACGCATTTTACTATGATGCTGAAACGGAATTCCCGTCCAAGCATCCGTATTATTATGCCGGACTTTACTATCTGCAGGAGCCCAGTGCAACTCTGCCTGCAGCCACACTTCCTATAGAAGAGGGCGATAAAGTTCTTGATATATGCGCTGCTCCGGGAGGTAAGTCAACTGAGCTCCTGGCCCGTCTGGGTAAGACAGGCTACCTTGTATCCAATGATATAAGCGCATCCAGAGCTAAGGCTCTTATCAAGAACCTTGAGCTTTTTGGTGCGGAAAATGTATTGGTTACCTGCGAGTCCACAGATAAGCTGGCAGGACAGTTCGACCATTACTTCGATAAGATCCTTATAGACGCTCCATGCTCGGGAGAAGGAATGTTCCGTAAGTCAACTTCCATGGTCACAGCCTGGGAGAGAAACGGAAATGAATATTTCGCCAATATCCAGAAGTCCATTCTTGATGAAGCCGTAAAAATGCTTCGTCCGGGCGGAATGATACTTTACTCCACATGTACCTTCTCGGGACTTGAAGATGAGGACAGCGTCCTTTATCTTTTAAAACTTAAAGACAGTCTGAAGCTTGTTCCTATTGAAAAACATGAGGGCTTTGTGCCGGGACGTGCTGAGTGGAACACCGGTGATATATCCGAAGGCGAGGGTAAGAACCTTGAATATACCATGCATTTATTTCCTCATAAGGTTCAAGGGGAAGGACATTTCGTATCTCTTATAGGTGATTATCCGGAAGATGAAGCGTCCTACGGTTCATCCGTATCGGACTATTATCCGAAGTCATTTAAGATAAGCGAAGAGCTGACGGAGTTTATATCTCATATAAAGAGAGATTTCAGACGTGACCGTTTCGAAAACATGAACGGAAGGATCTACTATATTCCTGAAGGATGCCCTGAAAACGGACGTCTTCATGTTTTAAGACGCGGACTCCTTATGGGAGAAGAGAAGAAGAACCGCTTTGAGCCGAGTCAGGCTCTGGCTATGTCTCTTTCCGCCGATGAATATGACAATGTATTATCACTCCCTGCTGATGACGAAAGAGTTATCCGTTATCTCAAGGGAGAGACTATAGAATACTCGGATTCCGAAGATCTGAAGAAGGGCTGGGTGCTTATAGCCGTAGACGGCTTCCCACTCGGTTTCGGAAAGGCCGCTAACGGCCAGATCAAGAACAAATCCCTTCCGGGTTGGAGAATGACCTAGTAAGAGGCTGTACGATGAATAACACTAAGAATTTGAACAAAGGCCATTACGGTCATTTAAAAAGATATAAGAATATAAGACTTCTGATCATTTTTGCATGCTTCGCATTTATCCTGGCGGATGTACTGATGAGTCTTATCCTTTTCCAGACCAGACGTACACTGTTCATTATACTTGCGGCCGTTATGTCTATTCCGTTTGCCAAGAACTTTGCGAATTACCTTCTCTGTTTTAAATGTAATCCGCTGACTGAGGATGAATACGAGAAGGCCGAAAAGATCGGAGAGAAGCATGATATAAAGCTTTTATATGATATTTCGGTAACGGATGACACCATACTTTTCTTTCCGACGGCTGCCATCGTGAATAACAACATAATCGCATATCATCCGGAAGCTAAAGATAATGCACGTATGAAGGAAGCCGTAAAGTATCTTGAGAACGTTAACACCGAGCTTAAGGATAAGGCCCGCATATGCGTTGTTGACAGCTTTGAGAGATTCGATAAAGAGCTGGGAAGGATATGCCCGCAGAAAGAAGAAAGCTTGGACAGAGATAAGAAACTTAGGACTATATTACTGAGGCTCGGACTTTAATGAGAGAGATAATCATATCCAAATCTGAAGACGGAGAGAAGCTTAAGAAGCTTTGTTTTAAGTATTTTGACAAAGCTCCACAGTCTTTTACATATAAAATGCTGCGTAAGAAGAATATAACTCTTAACGGCAGGAAGGCTGATGCAGATGCAGTTCTGCACATAGGTGACTCAGTAAAGCTATTTTTGTCAGATGAGACGATTGAGCTCTTTCATACCGAAAGATCCGCAAAGAAAACATCTGATTTAAAAACATCAAATAACTCTAAGAGATTTCAGTTAAATGACAATAATATAGTTTATGAATGTGATGACTATATTATTATTAATAAACCGGCGGGCGTTTTATCTCAGAAATCATCTAACGATGACTATTCTGTAAATGAAGCAGTTATCGATTATATGCTTTCAAAGGGTGAAATCACGGAAGAATCTCTTAATGTTTTCCGTCCGTCTGTATGCAACAGACTTGACAGAAATACCAGCGGAATAATCACTGCAGGAAAG
>CACZHN010000310.1 GCA_902780985.1 uncultured Lachnospiraceae bacterium
AGTTAAGAATTACACAAGATACAGATTAAGACTTCCGTATATCTTTGCGTTACATTAGTATCAGCAACAGATAAACGGAAGTTATTTATTTTGTGAAAGAGGGAAATTAAAAATGATTGAATTCTTAAAGAACAAAAAGAAGATGACGGTAATCTCGGCAGTACTTGTAGCAATTATCGCAGTCGGTGCAATATCGATAAGTGCCAATGCGGCAATGACTGTCAACTCCTATACGGCAGATACGGGGGCGCTAAGCAGTGTTTTGGAGTTGAACGGAACGGTGGAGACAAATACAAGCAAGACATACTACTCAAAGGTTGACGGCATCATAGGAACAGTTCATGTCAAGGAAGGTGACTTCGTAAAGAAGGGCGATATCATAGTAAGCTATGATGCAGCTGAGATCGAAAGACTTACTGCTATAGCAGAACTTGGCGCCCAGGCAGATCTTGGAAGCTATAACAATTCGATCCAGACAGGAAACAGGACAGCTGGTCTGTACGGAGAAGCAAAGAGAAACTTGGGAGTGCTCGATCAGCAGATAGCAGATACACAGGCTGCCATAACTCAGACTGAGAAGGATCTTTTGGAAAGAAGAGCATCTCTTGCCGATGAAGGCGCAAAACTTCAGATATCTCTTATCGAATGGGCGGATGAGCCTGATTCGGAAGAATATGAGAATCTTCAGAAACTCATCCAGAGCAACGCATACCAGCAGCAGTACTCTTCCGATATAGTACAGATGCAGGAAGAACTTAGCAGACTCAATGTACAGCTTGCCGCATGCAAGGAGTACAAGGCTGAGATGACAAGTCAGAAGGCTTCAACACAGATGAGCCTGATGACGAGCGGTGCAAAGGAGGAACTTGAGGCAATAAAGGCAGCAAACGAGCTTGCATCGAACGACAGGATCGAAAACTATCAGGCGGCTTCAGAAGGTATAAAGGCTGAGTTTGACGGTGTTGTTACAGAGATCGGTGTTGTTGAAGGCAGTGACGTTGCAAGAGGAACAAAGCTTGTGACACTTAAGTCTGTAGATGATGTTGTGGTCAGGTTAAATGTAAACAAATATGATATTATAAATATCGAGGAAGGTCAGAGCGCTACAGTTGCAATAAAGAACAAGGACTACACAGGCAAGATCTCAAGAATAGAGAGGATGACCAAGGATTCCGGTCAGAATACCGGAATAGGTGTCGAGGTTAAGCTTGATGAGCCTGACAGCGATATCATCCTTGGAATAGAAGCAAAGGCCAAGGTAAACACTGCAGATCTAGCAGAGGTTTTGAGAGTCCCTACTCTTGCACTCTGGGAAGATGAAGAAGGGACCTTCGTATTTGTTGCGTCAGACGGAAAAGCTGTAAAGACCGCAGTAGAAACAGGTGTCAGAAACGATGATATGGTTCAGATCGTATCTGGAATAAATCCCGGCGATGTTGTTGTATGGAATGATACAGCCGAGATCACTGACGGAATGAGCATAAAGATTGATTAATGGATCGGGGACAATGAGAATGGAATCAGATAAGAGGAAGATATTAACTGCAAAGGATCTATCCAAGACCTTTTCTAACGGGTCTGTCCAGCAGCATGTACTGAAAAACTTAAATCTGTCTATATATAAAGGTGACTTCACCGTTATAATGGGAAACTCAGGTTCCGGCAAGAGTACGCTTCTGTATGCTCTTTCAGGAATGGACAGACCCAGTATGGGAACTATTACTTACTATACAGATAAGAAAAACGGTGACAATAAGGAAATCGAGGAGACCGAGATATCTACATTTAACAATGACAAGCTGGCGATGTTTAGGCGAGATCATGTGGGATTTGTCTTTCAGCAAAACTACCTAAATGACAGCATGAGTGCACTCGATAATGTCATGGTATGCGGCCTTTTAAAGTCAACAGACAGAAAATCGCTTGCGGAGAAAGCAAAGAGACTTCTTCATAATGTTGAGATAGAAGAACAGGATTACAGGAAATTCCCTACTCAGTTATCCGGCGGACAGCAGCAAAGGATCGCTGTGGTCAGAGGTGTGATCAACAGTCCGGAGGTACTGTTTGCGGATGAGCCTACCGGTGCTCTTAACTCTCAGAATACGGAAAACGTGTTAAATATCATGTCAGACTTAAATAATGAAGGACAGAGCATTGTAATGGTCACTCATACCATCAAGGCAGCAGAACGCGGCAACAGGATAATCTATCTTGCTGACGGTGTCATATCTGATGAGATAGATCTTGGAGCTTATGTGGGAGATTATAAGGATGAGAGCAATCCTAATCTTGCCGAGGCAAAAGAGCGTCACGCTCGTCTTAAGGCATTTTTGCAGGATATGGGATGGTAGAAAGGATACAGTCGTGTACAGATATTTCTTTATTGCGAAGAATAACAT
>CACZHN010000311.1 GCA_902780985.1 uncultured Lachnospiraceae bacterium
GTAGTTGGTAAAGGGAATGTCGTGTTCGCGTAGGTAGTTCAATACAATTTCTTCGCGTTCCATAATGTAGGTATAAGAAAGAGATTCCGTCATCCTTGGGGAGGTGTTGAACGAAATCTCATATATATTTATTTAATAGGCTATTAAGAGGAGTGACAGGGAAGTGACAGGGACGATACTCCCAGAAGTCGTTTCTTTTGTCCAATAATCCGATAGGTGTTATCAGATGAACTGCTTGAGGACCGATATCAGGATCAGGTTGACTATTGCGGCTGCAACAATCATGGGGGAATCGCCGGACATGCCTGAAAGGTGGGGAATGGTAAACAGGGCGGCACTCACGCCGATGGTAACAGGAACAGAAGTCTTCTTAATAAGCAACTGATGCACTACGCCTCTGCAAAGGATCTCTTCCATGGCGCCCTGCAACACATAACAGATCAGCATGGCCACGACCATAGGGATGTTGATCTTATCGAACACACCATTAAGCTTGATCGCGCCGGTAAGCACTATGACTATAGTTGAGATCAGCACCAGGACCGCACCGATCAAGGCCCCGGTCAGATAACTTACAGGATTGCCCGTGAAGCCGAGATCCCTGACAGTCTTCTTCTGGATAAGCTTCCAGAACAGCACGATTGCTCCGATAATAAATGCATATCCGAAGTATGTAATCAGCGTGATCGTCTGAGTATCAAACATCTCACCTTTCAAAGGATTCTTCCCGCAGGCGAAATGAACACCGATCGCTATGACTTCGCCTATGAGTTCTGAGCCGAATTTGCAAAGCCAAAAGAACAGGATGACCTTGATGACATAAAGAAGCTTCGGCATGTCCGTACGGTTGTTGAATGGGCTTATATTTTTGATGAAGGTTAATATTTTTTGCATATTTTTCTCCTTATTTGAGCGCACTTATACTGAGATCCGGCTCTCGCGGACCTCTCATCAGGTTTATGTTATGTTGAGATCAGGTCAGACGGGGAATCCGTTAACGAGGAAATAGATCAGCATCGAGATCAGATCTATGGCAAGTAAAACACCGAAGCCTATGAGGAACCACTTAAGTGCCGCTTTCGCACGCTTGCCATTCTTCTCTGTAAGAACTTTTTGGTCGAGCACATCTGCCATGGTCTTATGATCGTCGGTCTTAACCGGCTCGATCCCTTTAAGAAGATAATCCGTAGTCACTTCGAAGACATCACTCATGACCACAATCTTATCGAGATCCGGAGTCGTCTGCTCGCTCTCCCATTTCGAGACAGCCTGGCGGGATACTCCAATTGCGTCTGCAAGTTCTTCCTGGGACATGCCCTTGGCTTTTCTAAGACTCTGTATTCTGTCAGCAATCGTCATTCAATCCACCTCCGAGATTTGATGTCTCGAGAATAGCAACATCCGCCTTAACATATCCACCAGCCATGGCTTGAACTTTGTCAACCGACGGTTGCAACCCTGTAATTTCAGGCTTTTTATTGATTTTATTATAATTCTTCTTAAGTCTCATCCGGATAATCCCAGAAACCGCCCTTATGAAAATTCTCATTGCCAAGAGGCTTGGCAGTCAGTTTAAATATCACACAGCCGTCAGGACAGACAACAGTCTTGGTATACTTTCCGTCGCCTCCGAGACTCTCAAGATCCCCTCCGCTTCTTACGGCCTCCATCAGAGGATAAAGCATCATCATTGTCTTGGAGCAGATTCCGTATCCTTCCTCATTTACGGGGCAGCCGTACGTGCAGGTATACTTATCACCTATCTCTTCACCGTTACGGCAATACCGCTCGGTATGATCCCCATGCAGGAAACCCGTCACTTCAACAGTAAACTCATATTCTTCGTCATACCACTTTTTCATATCATGCTCACCTCGTTTATATGCTCATTTCCAAGTAACCGCATGTAAACGGGAAGAAATCGAACTTCTTGGTTCCGGTATGCGTAAAACCATGATCTTCATACCATTTACGCAGAACGGTATTCTCTTCAACAATGCTGAGATTCATCTTTGAAAAGCCGAGTTCTTTGGCACGCGCTAACGAATCATTCAATAATGCCTCGCCAACACCACTGTGCCTGCATTCCGGCAAAACGCAGAGGCTTCCCAGTTCACATTCTTCGTTCGAAGAGAACGCAAGGTTATAGTAACCGATCATCCTCCCATTCTCGAAAAAGCCATACATCGGTCGATGCTGTTCATCCATCCAGAAGTTCACTTTCGCTTCATCCGTTGCATAAGCCGTAAACCCCGGCGCATTCTCCGGTGTTATATTAAACTCTTTTCCAACCGTCAAAAAGCTGGAACGTATAACATCTACGCACTCAGGTATATCCTGCTTTGTTAACTGTCTTATCATGATATTCTCTACTAA
>CACZHN010000312.1 GCA_902780985.1 uncultured Lachnospiraceae bacterium
TTTCCGAATTTAAAGTGAAAAAAATCGAGCACCGAAATGCTCGATTTTGATTCGTTTTTTATGCATTAGCGCCGCAGCACTTCTTATACTTCTTACCTGAACCGCAAGGACACGGATCGTTACGTCCAACCTTAGGTGCCTTTACAACTGTGTGTGAAGACTTCTCTTCCTTGTAAAGCTCTTTCTGCTCTTCCTTTGTGAAGATCTCATCCCACATAGGAAGTGTATAAAGCCATTCTGCGTTGCATCCAACCATGTTCTTGTAAAGTGCCTTTTTGTCGATCTCGATTGTGATCTCAGAATCCTCTTCGATATTCTCAAGGTCGTTGCTCTTTACAAGGCTGTCATCTATTCCGTCAAGGAATCCTGTGATAAGCTCGATTGTTGTACCGTACTTCTCAGCAAGTTCCTTTACTGTACATTTAATAACCTGATCAGGATCTGTAAGGATCTGCTCGTAGATTCCCTTCTCAACCTGGAAGTAGTTAAGCCAGAACTGCTTTCCTTCAGGTGTTCTGTCGTCAAGTCCGTAAGCGTGCTCACGCCAATCTGTTAATAAGCCCATTGATAATCTCCTATATACATATAATTATTTTCTCAAAGACATACGGATTATAGCAGAAACATTTCGTTGTTTCAAGTAGTGTTATTCGTATCTAAGTGCATCTATTGGATTAAGGTTGGATGCTTTTACTGATGGTATTAATCCGAAGATGATTCCGATAAGCATCGAGAATACTACGGATATTACTGTAGCGGGGATGCTTATGGCGACGGGGACTTCCGCGACTTTCGATATGAAGTAAGCCAGGCCGATTCCGGCTCCGACTCCGATAAGTCCTCCTATTGATGTAAGAACAGCTGCCTCTGTAAGGAACTGTCCGAGGATCGATCTCTTTCTGGCTCCGAGAGCTTTCTTAAGACCTATCTCTCTGGTTCTCTCTGTTACAGACACAAGCATGATGTTCATAACACCGATACCACCTACAAGAAGGGATATACTTGCTATCCAGAGAAGCTGCTTACTTGTAGCACTACTGAGCTTCTGAAGCTCCTTAGCCTTCTCAAGTGTATCTTCGCTCTTATACTTTACCGCATCTTCGTTGTTATCTTTTATATATCCGTTAAGCAGGTCCTGTGTTTCTTTACCTGCACTTGTCATTGACTCTGTATCCTTAGCCTTAACAACTATCTGGTAAGGTTCATCATACTGGTAAAGAACAGGCCAGCATGTATCAGGAACGATCAGAACGCCAGACACTTCATTTCCGTAATACGTATCCCATTCATTTATATCATTGATGACAGGTTCGAAATCATCTATCTTATCAACGATACCGATTACAACAAAGGGATATCCTTTAATCTCGATGGTTCCTCCCACAGGATCTTCTCCTTCGAAAAGTCCGTATGCAGAGGTCGAATCAAGGATTACAACATTTCTGAAATCCAGGAAGTCATTATCGACGAAACCGCGTCCACGAACTATGGTATAGTCCATAAGCTCGATGTACTTTTCATTTCCTCCGATAATATTGCATCCGCTGAGAGTTGCCTTACCGTGGTTTACTCCCTGCCATGTGGAAGCTTTGTGATACTTCGCCACATCTATTACGGATTCGATATCCAGTATCTTTTCAATTATCGCATCATCTACAATAGGAACATGGGTCAGGTTGTAACCGTCGCTCGGTGTGATCTCCATACCGCCCTGACTGAGATTTACCTGAACAATATTGCTTCCGGAACCAACAAGGTTCTCTTTAATCTGGTCATTTGTTCCCTTGATGGTGGAAACAATGGCAATGATAGCCGCAATACCGATGATGATTCCCAGCATAGTCAGAAAAGATCTGAGCTTATGACCGAATATTCCCTGAAATGATAATCTTATATTTTCAAACATATTATCACTCTCTCGTTAAAATCATCTGCTGTATGTTTTCTAATATCCGTAAAGATCGCTGAGATCAGCTTCCTTACATACCTTTCCTTCAACCGCATCCTTTGCATATGGAAATGCAATGGCATCCGATGCATTCAGGCCGGACTTGATAACTATATACTGTCCCCAGTATATCTTTCCTGTGGAAATGTACTGCTTCTTAAGTCTGTCACCTTCACGTTTCATAACGTAATAGCTTCCCTTTTCTTTCTTACAGAAAGCCAGCGGAAGAACTATCTCATTGGATTTCTCGCCCCAGGATACATCGCTGTTACGAGTTACCTCAACCCACATTCCTTCACTGAGATCTTCTCCTCCCTCTATAACAATAGTTACAGGATAAGAAGATGCAGTATATTCATAATAACTATAGCCATCATTTGATGGGGCTTCAGACTTCTTTGAAACCTTTCCATAATA
>CACZHN010000313.1 GCA_902780985.1 uncultured Lachnospiraceae bacterium
AAAACCAAAACAATTGATAAAGATATAGCTGTCTCTATTGAAACACTGCCTTTCCTATTCATATAATTCATAACTCCCCTCATAGCTGATAGACACTCCTCTGAAATCTGTTTCAGTAACGATCCCGGTTAAATAATCAGGAAAATCTCTGTCGAATATGACCAGCATCCTGTCCAGTATCAGCTGATCAGGAATGTAATTCATGAATACTGTCAGAAAGTTTCTGTAATCAAGCATCAGAATGTCTTCTCCGCCCCAGGTAATGAACGGTACTTCTTCCCCGTTTAGAACTTTAACAAGCTCTATTACAGCTTCAACTTCAGCGATAAGCAGAACTATAACAAGTTCGTATACTTCAGGCGGAAGGATCACTGTTCCTCCGCTTAATACAGTTACTACAGCAGAAAGAAGTTCAGCTGTGGGAGCCAGTGTCTCCTGCAAAGAAGGATCAGTCAGATCACAGACCAGGTTCTTCAGGTATAAAGCTCCGAATATCATATATCCGGTGAGTGCTTTGCCGGGAGTTCCTTCAAGTCCTGTAAGTATGTATTCAGCATCTGATTCATTATCAGCATGGAAACAGTTAAACGGTGTACCGTCTATAGCAGTATCATCTTCGAGCCTGCAGTCAAAATTGTTGGCAGCATAATCAGCAAGACAACCATGCATATTAATATTCTCTTCAAACCAAGTTCCTGCATCATACAGATCTGTATTAAACTCTAAAAGATCAAATATAAAACTTAAATCAGACGGATCAAACCCATTGGATATATCAGGAGAATCGTTGGTTATTACATTAAGCGATGAGATAATCTCCATAAACTTCTGATATCCTGGGTTTGTCTCATCAAATCCCAAGGTGGATGCCGCAATGCTTATCGCTTCGGTTATCTCGGCTCCTCCGTCTATTATCCTTCCGACCAGACCTGATGCCGGACTTGATACAAACTCCCTTAATTCCTGCAGAACCCCGCCCTGTCCTATCTGTTCGATAAGATACATGATCTGAGATGAAAATCTTTGGAAAATAACACCTGATGCTCTGTAAGAATAGTAACAGGCTACGGCTCTTCTTAATATCTCTGTATCGAGACTGTACATACCGCTAGCATACATTACGTCTCCTGTCTCGTATCCGTTAGCTGCAAGTATTTCATTGAATACAAGCGAATTGATCCTGTTGTAATCGAAAGCATATATACCATAGGTCTTGAATAACTGACGGTCATAGCTTGCCAGATATACTTCGGTCTGTTCTTTAAGAGCACGCGTATATGTAAGTCTTCTGTTAAGGTCTGCTACATAAGCCAGGTATGTTGTTTCAACCAGTATCAGAGCTGACAGGATTATGGCCAGAAACAGCGTGGAGGTTCCTCTTTTATTCTTCTTCATCGGACACCTCCCCTGCCAACGCACCGTAAATGATCCTGTAGTTTTCAGATATACCCGTTAAAAAAGAATTTAGCCTTTCGGGTGAGATGATATCTGAATCTTCCTCTAGAATGTCGGCAATGGCCTCACGGGCATCACTGACAGTATCCGCGCACAGTGAAGCCGGAAGGATTACCATTCCTGAAAGAACGGTCAGAACAACTGAAAACACAATTGCAGTTTCTAATGAACTCATAAAAAATACCCCCGTATCCATTTGATAATTAAAGGATACAGGGGTTTAACTCTGAATTTACCGACAATTGTCGACAAAAAACGACAAAAAACGACAAACTTATCTTAAGTGAGCGTCATATACTTTCTCAAGTTTAGCGATGATGCTGTCATAAGGTGCCTTGATATCTGCATCAGCAAGAGTCTTGCTGTCATCTCTGAAGATGAGAGATACTGCAACGGACTTCTTATTGTCGCCAAGCTTGCTGTCCTCATAAACATCGAAGAATTCAACTTCTTTAAGAAGCTTGCCGCCTGCCGATTTACAAGTCTTGAGAATATCACCTACAGCAACTTCCTTATCTACAACGACAGCGATATCTCTGGAGATACCGGGGAACTTAGGAATCTGCTTGTATACTCGCTCTGTCTTGGCAGCATTGATAAATGCCATAGATTCGAATTCGAAGAAACATGCCTTTGAAGGAGCATCAAATGCTTCCGCAACTTCAGGATGAATAATACCAATAACACCGCATTCCTTGTTGTTTACAATAATTTTGGCAGTTCTGCCGGGGTGAAATGAAGGATTGCCTGTCAAAGGCTCGAAGTTCAGAGACTTAATGTCAAGAACCTTACCGAGTTCTTCGATAATGCCTCTTACGTGATAGAAAACTCCTGCACTGTCTCCTACTGTATTGTCATAGAAGAAGCCGCATACTGTAGGTCTTTCCTCAGGAAAGGAAGCATTGTAGATCTCATTACGGATGAATCATCACCGAGAGGGTTAGAGATCTTTACCTGATTGCGCAGCGCACTGTCCTTGTCAACCTTAAGCAGATCGAGGTCTGTCGGGCTTTCGAAAGAGTAAGTGATTGCCTCGTAGAAACCACAAGATACGAGTGTGTTTCTGATCTTTTCGGCGAGGTTCTGCTCACGTGTTCTGCCGCCGAGAGTTGTTTCCTTACCGGAAAGCAGAGTGGGCTCAATATTGTTGTAGCCATAGAATCTCGCGATCTCTTCAGCTATATCAGCCTCGCCCTCAAGGTCAGGACGGAATGTGGGAGGTACGATCATCTCCTTGCCGTCTTCATTTGCAAAAGTGCAACCCAAGTCAAGAAGAGTCTTTCTCATGAATTCCTCAGAAGCCTGGATGCCGATGAAGTTATTGACCCAGTCAGGTCTGAACTCAATGTGCTTTACCGGTCTCTTAGTAGGATAAACATCAATAAGGCCCTTGCTCACCTTACCGCAACCAAGCAGTTCAACGAGCTCACAGGCGCGGTCAAGTGCTCTCAAAGCATTCTCAGGGTCAAGTCCCTTCTCATATCTTGAAGAAGCCTCAGTACGAAGTCCGTTTCTGATGGCCGTCTTTCTTACGCTTACTGCATTGAATGTGGCAGACTCAAAAAGGATGCTTGTGGTGCTCTCGAGTACTTCGGAGTTTTCACCGCCCATAACGCCTGCGATAGCGCAAACCTTCTCCTCGTCAGCAATAACGAGTGTGTCCTTATCGAGAATATGCTCGTTGCCGTCGAGAGTAATTGTTTTCTCGCCATCCTGAGCTGTGCGGACGATAATGTGATTGTTCTTAAGATAATCGAGGTCAAAAGCGTGCATAGGCTGACCTAACTCAAGACAAACATAGTTAGTAATGTCAACGATATTGTTGATAGGTCTCATGCCTGCAGCAACAAGCT
>CACZHN010000314.1 GCA_902780985.1 uncultured Lachnospiraceae bacterium
TTCACTGAAGGAAGTTCTTGAACCGCAGATTCTCAGGAAATCCTGGGAGCCTGAAAGATCCCTATATCAATGGTTCACCGAGCAGGAAGACGGCGTTACACTCATTTACGCAAATTTCAGAGGCGCAGATCCTAATAAGGAAAATGTAGAGATCAACGTCAGACGCAACTGCTTCTATCCTGATCATAACGGTGTTGACTATATCACCGTAAGCGGCTTTACTATTCGTCAGGCAGCTACTCAGTGGGCTCCTCCTACAGCTTATCAGGACGGAATGATCGGCCCACGCTGGTCAAAGGGCTGGATAATCGAGGACTGCGATATATCCGATTCCAAATGCAGCGGAATCACTCTCGGAAAGTATTACCAGCCAAGTAACGAAAACAAATGGTCCACTAAATTTACAAAAGACGGCGCTCAGAATGAAAGAGACGCCGTATGTCTTGCACAGATTGAAGGCTGGACCAAAGAAAAGATCGGATCACATATAATCCGCAGATGTCATATTCATGATTGCGGACAGACAGCGATCTGCGGCCATCTGGGATGCGTCTTCTCCATCATTGAAGACAATAACATCCATCATATCAGCACCAAGCAGGATTTCAGCGGTGCCGAGGATGCCGGTATTAAAATGCATGCCGCCATAGATGTTATATTCCGCCGTAATCATATTCATCACTGCATGCGCGGTATATGGCTTGACTGGCAGGCACAGGGAACCCGAATTACCGGCAATCTCTTGCATGATAATACTCCGCCTGACGGAACGGAAATCCCTATGGAGCTTTCAATAGGTGAAGACCTCTTTATAGAAGTATCCCACGGTCCTACTATCGTGGATAATAACATCTTATTATCAGATGTATCCTGCAGACTCAGTACACAGGGACTTGCATTTATACATAATCTGATAGCCGGATCATTTACATTTGTCGGAGAAGGTGTGGACAGCGGCGGTGTACGCTTCACAAATATGCGCTATACGCCTTATCATCTGCCGCATCGTACGGAAATATTGGGATTCATGTCAATCCTGCACGGTGATACAAGATTCTATAACAATGTTTTTATTCAGCAGCCTATACGCCCTCTTCTATCTGAAGGCGCCAAAAAGCTGAAGCTTGATCGTGTGAGTGCATTGAATTTCATCTGCGGTACTCATCCTTATGACGGCTACCCGGATGAAGAAAGCTATATGGCAAAGTTTTCCGCCGATACTTTTGTATCTTTGGAAAGCCGTGATAAATACTATGATCATCTGCCTATGTATTACGGCGGAAATGTATATTGCAACGGTGCAAAGCCAAGTGACGGAGATATAGATGCCTGCATACTCAAACAAAATATAGAACTCTCACTTATAGAAACAGACGATAGTGTGACTTTAAAAACCAACCTCTATGATTATCTTCCCGCGAGCTCTACAGGCATCATATCAACGTCCCTTCTCGGACTTGCATTCGAACCTGAACAACGCTTTGAAGATCCTGACGGAAATGCGATCATATTCGATCTGGATTACAACGGAGCTCATAGAGACATCCTTCCGTTGGCAGGACCGTTTGCATCATCACCCGAAGGTACAGCACTATTCTAAAGTTATATCCGAGTAAACTTCCGGAATAAAAAAAGAGCTTCAGTCCTACTTGGGCTGAAGCTTTTTTTTGCGATTCAGTACGCGTTCAAGCCACGCATGCAGTCTATTACAGGACAGATCATCTGAAGGTCATATGGTTCCTTTTCAGCAAGTTCTTTTATAGGAATGCTTGCCAGGCCACTTCCCATTGCTCTGTAAAATGCAATCGTCTCCTCAGAAGAACAGGCAGATATGTACAGAGCCTGTGCACCAGCTTTTATTGCTTCCGCTTTTCCCAATTCAAATAATCGTCTGCCAACACCTTGGCCTCTGCATTCAGAAGATACCTGCATCATATCAAGAATCATGTAAGGACCGTTTAGTTTCTTTAATAGCCCAATAAAGCCAACAACTTTATCATTTTCTAATGCGATGTATGTAATATAGTCATCACTGCTTATTTGCTTTGCCACAGAACGCTTTTGGCTTAAGTCCCAATCTTCGGTATATTTGCATTCTACTAATGCATATTCTCCGTCTATTCTTCGATATACTTTATTTACATTCTGTTATATGAATCCTAGATAAAAGAAAAGCCCCAGAAACACTGAGTTTCTGAGGTTTGTAATAACTCGCTATCCAAACATATTTTCAATATCCTTCTCCTCATACAATTTCGAGGACAATACCGTATGCTGATCAGGAAACAGTTCTTCACAAATCCTA
>CACZHN010000315.1 GCA_902780985.1 uncultured Lachnospiraceae bacterium
CAAGTATGATCTTAACGATTTCTTCCTTTTCTATACACTAAGATACGGTTTTGAACCCTCAAGAACGGTTGCCTATGCATTAAGGGCATATCCCGAACTTGCTTTAAGCGAGGTAAAGACAGCGGCTAAAAACTTCTTTAAGAGATTCTTTTCACAGCAGTTTAAGAGAAGCTGTCTGCCTGACGGACCCAAGGTCGGATCTGTCTCTCTTTCACCGAGGGGAGACTGGCGCATGCCAAGCGATGCATCTGTGGCGCTGTGGCTTGAAGATCTTGATTAGCACAACGGATTTAAATATGGAAATAAAAAAAGGCACAAGACTTAAAAACAGATATGAGATAACAGAGCTTCTGGGAGAAGGCGGATTTGGAAAAACATACAAGGCGATAGACCATCTTTTAAACAGATTTGTTGCGATCAAATGCTCCGATAAAAGCCTGGCTCACGAAGCAAAGATACTTAAGGCACTTGATAACGTACCCTACATCTCTCACAGATACGACTATTTTGTCAGTGATAAAAAGCACTTCCTTGTGATGAAGCTCATAAACGGCGTATCTCTGTCAAAGTACAGAAACGACTGCGGCGGGAAGATAAGCCTTGATCTGTTAACTAAGATACTGCCTTATATACTGACAACACTTGACCAGATGCATGAACGAGGGATAATCCACAGGGATATATCACCGGGCAACTTTCTTATTGATGATGAGAAGAGACTCTTTCTCATCGATTTCGGGACAGCTACATCGATAAGGGAAGCTTCTTTAAGAAACAATACCATATTTTCACATTTAGGCCTCGATGCTCCCGAATCGGCAAGAGCAGATCAGCAGGGTCCCTGGACTGATATATATTCCCTGTGCGTTACTATCATCTATCTTTTGACGGGAGAAGGCATTCCTCTGGTCATAGACAGACAGATTTATGATCCGGTACCTTCGATCCTAACAAGACTGTCTCTTTCATCAAAGATGCAGAATGCACTGATGAACGGCCTGGCACTTGACAGGAGTAAAAGGTATAAGAGCATACAGGCTTTTGCAAAGGCTTTTTACGGAAAGGATATCAGCGTTTCAACGATGGATGAGAGCTACTCTGTCCATTATCATGCAAGGACAGACATAGGAAAAAGAAACGTCAACCAGGATAACTTCATGGTGGATACTCTCTTTCAGTACGGCGGAGAGGACTGCGAGATCAAGGGCTATATAGACTGTGCAAAGGATGAGATCCACATCGTGGCGATAGCAGACGGAGTCGCATCATCAAATCACGGTGAACTGGCTTCAAAGGCTGCCATTCAGGCACTTACCCACTTCGTTGAAAACTACCGAAACGACGAGGGCCTTAACGAGAACCTGATCGAGGAGTTTCTAAACCAGCTTAACGAAAAGATAATAATACTCTCAAAGAAGATCGGGATGACTGCCACTACCATTTCGATACTCATGTGGAAGAACGATAAGTACTGCATCGCAAATATCGGGGACAGCCCTGTATATAAGTTAAGCGACGATCATCTATATAAGCTCAGTGAAGAGCATGTGCTATCAAATGAAAAGCTTCAGGCGGGACTTAATGTGACCACGCAGGATTTCCATACACTGACCAGATATCTAGGAAAGACAAACACTGCCGGAAGCGAGATGGCATATATAAGAAACGGTGTTATTAAAAAGGGAGATATATTTCTTATATGTTCCGACGGCATAAGCGGGATAACCACCGATGCGGAAAAAAGGAAATATATGAAAAAAGACGGAGACAGGGCAATAAGGGAGTTTTATAGATGCGCGCACAAGCATCCCGCAATGGATAACTGCACTGCGATCATTCTAAAATTCTAGGAGGAAAAAGATGATCACTTTAAATGACTATCTGTATAGCGGCAATACGGTACTCAAGATACTGCTCCAGTATTCATCAGACTTAAAGAAGGAAGCGATCAGAACCGGAAATGCCATAGATCTGGCTCACAGCAATTTCCTGATGCAGATAATAGAGCTTCTGGAACATACGGATTTTCTGTCATCACAGTCACTCAGGCTTAAGGAATTCTATCTTTATATGACAGAGAAATATCCGTTTCTCGCATTTACGTTCAAGGGAAGGATCAAATCCCTCATACGCGCAGAGGAAAAGTTCAACGGTTATATCCTCGAATACATATATGACTATTACAAGGCAAAGAATGAGTTCCCGAGTCCTACGATGATAAAGAATAATCTTAACTGCTTCAGGGATCTT
Source organism: uncultured Lachnospiraceae bacterium (assembly GCA_902780985.1). The sequence goes on from CACZHN010000315.1 coordinate 2,251, forward strand.
ATCGCATACCGTATCGTTATATCTCTTCCCAAGTGTCATATAAAGCAAAGGGAG
>CACZHN010000316.1:0-488 GCA_902780985.1 uncultured Lachnospiraceae bacterium
GCTTTTGGATGAAGGATATCTGGCCGATATCTGTATCATATATGCGATGATCAGTTTTTTGGCGGTCGTCGTTCTTACCATGATCTATATGGGTATATATAACAAGCGCAAAGAAGAAGGAGAGAAGTGATATGGGTTTTATTGAATTTATCAGATACTTTTTTGCGATAGCGCTTATAAGCAGCGGAATGATCCTGTTTATTATCGAGATATACGGGGTTTTCAGATTTTCATTTGTTTTGAACAGGATGCATGCTGCAGCCATAGGAGATACACTTGCTTTAACGCTGTGTCTTGGCGGACTTATGCTTCTTACGGGATTTTCATATACAACGGCAAAATTTCTGCTCGTTGTCTTTTTCCTGTGGATATCATCTCCGGCATCATCTCATCTGATAGCCAAATTTGAAGTAACTACAAACGAAAACGTGACTAAGCATTTAAGAAAAGAGGAGATCAAAGAATGAGCACGATCACATATATTCTTA
>CACZHN010000316.1:519-2820 GCA_902780985.1 uncultured Lachnospiraceae bacterium
ATACTCATTTACATGGGCTTTAGCCTGATCATGTCAGTGATCTGGATCATATTGGAATCGCCCGATCTTGCCATAACCGAGGCAGCGGTCGGAGCCGGTATAACCAGTTTGCTCTTCTTTATAACCTTAAAGAATATCCGTGCCATGAAAGGAGATGAAGAGAATGAGTAAACTCAGATTTTCCAAGAGAGACACTAAGGATTTCAGTTTAAAAGAATGGATGGACGGGACCGATGATCCGATGGTGACCGGTGATATCGGTATGAAGCCGCAGCGAATCCAGAAAGATGATTTCCAGACCGTCATGAAGCATATGCGTGACTATGAAGAGGTGGAGAGACATCTTTATGACAGTGACAAAAACACTGGTGTCAGGATATTCAACAAGCTCTACAGGATATCCAGCATCATTTTCACCATGCTTTTGATAGGTGTTCTGCTCTATGTTGTAAGCTATCTTCCTCCGGTTGGAAATGCATCCAATCCCGATAATAACGTTGTTGCTCAAAGATATATAGAAAACGGCCTTGAGGAAACGGGAGCGGTAAATATCGTTTCGGGAATGATACTTACATACAGGGCTTTCGATACATTCGGTGAAACCAATGTACTCTTCATCGCGACATGCTGTGTCATGATCATGCTTATGTTGGAAGAAAAGGCATTAAAGGAGCAGGAAGAGACAGAACAGAATCATAAGTTTGAACCGCAGAACGATCAGATCTTAATATTTGCAGCAAGGGTTCTATGCCCTGTCATACTTGTATTCGGTATCTATATCATATTAAACGGTCATATATCACCCGGCGGAGGCTTTTCAGGCGGAGCGATCCTTGGCGCCGGCATGTGTCTTTATGCCAATGCCATGGGATTTTCAAGGATCGGAAAGTGGTTTAATGAAAACGTATATAAGATCGCCAAGATATCAGCCCTGTGTATGTATGGACTGATAGGATCTTATTTCTACATAACCGGCGCCAACGGCATAGAAAATCATATCCCGCTTGGAATTCCCGGTCATATACTTAGCAGCGGTATCATCCTGCCCATAAATATCGCGGTAGGTATAGAGGTTGCTTGTACCATGTATGCATTTTATGCATTGTTCAGAAGAGGAGGCTTATAAGATGGGACCTAATCTGCTTGCCAATTACGGTGAAGCCGTATCCATGATTCTTTTCTGTATAGGCTTCGCGAATCTTCTTCTGCAGAAGAATCTTATAAAAAAGATCATAGGGTTAAATATCATGGACAGCGGAACATATCTCTTTTTGGCAGAAAAAGGATATATTGAGGGAAGAGTTGCTCCGATCATTGTTAACGGCGTACAGGATGTAAGTGCTTATATCAACCCCATACCCAGCGGACTTGTGCTCACGGGTATCGTTGTCAGCGTTTCAGTAACAGCACTCATGCTTTCGTTAACGGTAAGGCTTTACAGAAGATACCACACTCTCAATCTGGATGAGATATCTATGAGACTTAAGAAGGAGGGACTGTGATGGATATAGTTTGTAACTTTCCTGCAGTCTCCATATTGTTATGTCTTTTCGGCGGTATCATCAGCTCAGGATTAAAGCAGGTGGCGGCAAGGATCATCAATGCTGTTCTGATCCTTACTGTCATAGTACTCAGTGCTACAACCTTTGTGTATACACTGGCGACAGGCAGCTCGTTTGTCTATGTGATGGGAAGATTCCCGGCACCCTGGGGAAATGAGATCAGGGCCGGAATGCTTGAGACCTTCATGGCTACATTTTTCGGCATTATCATGCTGCTTTCGCTTCTTGGAGGTGAAAAGAAGCTGCATGATGAGGTTGAAGAAGACAAGATATTTCTCTACTATGTGTTAAATGATCTGCTCTTAAGCTCGCTTCTTGCGCTGGTATATACAAACGATCTGTTCACTGCATATGTATTCATAGAGATCAATACTATAGCTGCATGCGGTCTCATAATGATAAGACAGAACGGAAGGACCATAGAAGCAGCCGTAAGATACATGATCATGAGCCTTTTGGGATCAGGTATGATCCTTCTCAGCATATGTCTTCTCTATGATATAACTGGTCATCTTCTGATGAGCAATATCAAGGAGACAATAGTATCAATATCTCACTACGATACATATTACATTCCTCTGACTGTGGCTATTGCACTTATCTGTGTAGGTCTTGCGATCAAGAGTGCATTGTATCCGTTCCATGCATGGCTTCCGGATGCGTACGGATATTCTACGGTAAGCTCGGCTGCAATACTTTCAAGTCTTGTATCAAAGGGATATATCTTTTTACTGATAAA
>CACZHN010000317.1 GCA_902780985.1 uncultured Lachnospiraceae bacterium
ACAAAGCATGCTTCCTTTTTTTAGAGAGATATACGGAAATCCTTCCGCCGATCACGGCTTTGCGAGAAAGGCGAAGGAAGCGGTGGAGAAGGCCAGAGTTAAGACAGCCTCTCTCATCGGTGCAAAGGCGGAAGAAATATATTTTACTTCCGGCGGAAGCGAATCGGATAACTGGGCTGTAAAGGCTGTGGCAGAGGCATACGAAGATAAGGGGAAGCATATAATCACAAGTAAGATCGAGCACCATGCAGTTCTTCATACCTGCGAATATCTGGAGAAAATGGGATATGAGATAACCTATCTCGATGTGGATGAGGATGGAAAGATAAGGCTTGATGAACTCGAGAAGTCTGTCAGGGAAGATACGATACTGATATCCGTAATGGCTGCAAATAATGAAATAGGTACTATTCAACCTATAACCGAGATCGGAAGGATAGCATATGACAGAGGCGTGCTCTTTCATACGGATGCGGTCCAGGCCTACGGACATATACCGTTAAATGTGACGGATATGAATGCTGATCTTCTTTCGGCCAGCGGCCATAAATTCGGGGGCCCTAAGGGTGTAGGATTTTTATATATCAAAAGAGATGTCGGAATATCTTCTCTCATCCACGGCGGAGCTCAGGAGAGAAGCAGAAGAGCCGGTACTTACAATACTCCGGGCATAGTCGGAATGGGAGAAGCGGCGGCAATAGCCAAAGCGAAAATGGAGGAGAATATGAGGAAACAGATTCTTCTCAGAGATTATCTGATAGGACGCGTGCTGGGTGAGATTCCGGATGTGAGATTGAACGGTCATAAGCATGACAGACTTCCGGGAAATGCGAATTTCAGCTTTGCATCCGTTAAGAGCGAATCCCTTCTGATCCTGCTCGATAAGCTCGGAATATGCGCCTCCGGCGGTTCGGCATGTACCTCGGGCTCGACGGAACCGAGTCATGTGCTTACGGCGATAGGACTTTCCGGTGATATGGCACAGGGAGCGTTAAGACTTACCCTGTCTGAGGAAACAGATAAGGACGAGATAGATTATGTGGTTGAAAATCTGAAGAAGATAACGGCGAGATTAAGAGGCGTGTCATAACATACAGTTATAGAAATATTTTATGGTACGCGATAAATATTAGAAAATATGCAAATGATACGTAATCTGATACAGTATCATAGGCGACAGAAAAACAGAGGAAAACAAAGGAAAGGAAAACGCAATGAACACATTTATCAACAGAAATATATGTTTTATGAATATGTCTTGTTGTATGCCTGTATGTAGAAGAAGGGCTTGTTTTGTGTGTTCATCATGATACTGAATGAAGATTGAGCAGTATTCGGTGCCATGGTTGACATGGCACCTTTTTTTGTCCTTTTCGAAATACGGAGGTGATATCTATGGCTTATAAAATTGCTATCGCATCCACGGATCGTATCCACATAGACCGGACTTTCAGAGAGGCAGACAGCTTTATCATATACGAAGTAAATTCCGACGGAAAATACGAATTCCTCGAAGAAAGAAGATTCGGAGACGGATCGGAGAACGGTGTGTCATGTGATAAAGGCCGGGACAGATGTAAGAGCGGATGCGGCAGCGGAAATGAATGTAACGATTCACATTTTACTAAAGTGTCACTGATAAGTGACTGTCGATGTCTGATCTGCTCACACATAGGCATGAAGGTACATAAGCATCTTGAGAGACAGGCGATTGCGGCGTTTGAAGTTGATTCGGGTACGGAGGATGTACTGGACAGGATCACGGAATATTTCTACAAGGTCGACAATCATCAGTCACTTCAGGGCATAGCAAAGAAAAGACTAAAGGAAAAACAATAAGTAAAAGACGGCTCTTTTAGAGCTTTTAAATATTTATGAAATGAGGAAAAGAAAAAATGGGAAATCTTAGACAGATTGCAATCTATGGTAAAGGCGGTATCGGAAAATCAACCACAACACAGAATCTTACGGCGGGACTGGTTGAACTCGGACAAAAGGTTATGGTTGTAGGATGTGATCCGAAAGCGGATTCAACCAGATTACTTCTCGGCGGTCTTGCACAGAAAACCGTACTGGACACGCTGAGAACAGAAGGTGATGATGTTCAGCTTGATAAGATACTCAGAGAAGGTTTCGGTGGAACACGATGTGTTGAGTCCGGCGGACCTGAACCGGGTGTCGGTTGTGCCGGACGCGGAATCATCACATCCATCGGCCTCCTGGAACAGCTTGGTGCATATACTGATGATCTGGATTTTGTATTCTACGACGTACTCGGAGATGTTGTCTGCGGTGGTTTC
>CACZHN010000318.1 GCA_902780985.1 uncultured Lachnospiraceae bacterium
AAGATAGAGTTTATCCGTACGAATCATTCCATAGCCGATTCTGCGGCACTGGGTATATTTACACCGGCCGGAGTCATCGTTCATACGGGAGATTTTAAAGTAGACTTTACTCCTGTATTCGGAAGTACCATTGATCTTCAGAGATTCGGTGAGCTTGGTAAGAACGGTGTGCTTATGCTGATGGCCGATTCTACCAATGTTGAGAGACCGGGTTATACTCCGTCCGAGAAAATGGTAGGTAAGACCATAGATCATCTTTTCGATGACAACAGAGGCAGCAGGATCATAGTTGCGACCTTTGCTTCCAATGTGGACAGGGTACAGCAGATAATCAATTCCGCATGCAAGTATGGCAGAAAAGTCATAGTTGACGGAAGAAGCATGGTGAATATAATAAGTATTGCTTCGGAACTGGGATATATCAGAATTCCGGACAATACACTTATAGATATTGATGAGGCCGGAAATTATCCGCCGGAGAAGCTGGTATTCATTACAACCGGAAGCCAGGGAGAGAACATGGCTGTTCTTTCCAGAATAGCAGCATCCACTCATAATAAGATAAGGATAGTGCCCGGGGATGTGGTAATCCTTTCATCCAGCCCGATCCCGGGAAATGAAAAGGCAGTCTATAATCTTATCAATGACCTTGAGCAGAAGGGTGCAAGAGTTGTATACCATGATACACACGTTTCCGGGCATGCATGTCAGGAAGAGCTTAAACTGATATATGCTCTTACAAAACCTAAGTATGCACTTCCTGTACACGGTGAGTTCAGACATCTGAAGAGACATTCGGAACTTGCTGTTGAAATGGGAATAGATAAAAACAATGTTAAGGTGATAAAGTGCGGTGATGTGCTTGAAGTATCCGAAGACAAGTTTGATGTAACCGGACATGTTCAGGCAAGAGGAGTCTTCGTTGACGGTCTCGGCGTAGGAGATGTGGGAAATATCGTTCTCCGCGATAGACAGCATCTTTCCGAAAACGGACTCATAGTCGTAACTATCACCCTGGATAAACTGACAGGAGAGATACTTGCGGGACCGGATATTGTTTCAAGAGGTTTCGTATATGTCAGAGAAGCCGAATCGCTTATCGAAGAATGCAGAGATATAGTGGATGAAGTTGTAAGCTACGAGACCGGCCGCGGAATAACCGACTGGAATAAACTTAAGAGCAGTATCAGAGAAGCTCTTGGTGAGTTCTTGTGGCAGAAGACAAAGAGAAGTCCGATGATACTTCCGGTCATTTCGGAAGTGGAGCTCTAAAGAAAGGGATGACGGGAATGGATGATCTGGACATGGCGCTGCACAGCGTAAACAGTTTGATTAAAGAATCCCGGGAATATAAAACATATGTTTTTGCCCGTAATGCTCTTATGGCCAAAGAAAACCTGTATAAGGAACTTATGGAGTTTAAACGCAGGTATGCCGATGTCGAGAGATATACAGACGGGAATCCGTATGATGAGCTGTATAAGCTCTATATGGAAAATGACGAATTGATACATAACTCAGCCGTGAGTGAGTATCTTAGAGCGGAGAGTGCATTTTCAAAGCTTATAAGACACGTGACGGATGAAATTTACAGGGGGCTGTTATGGCAGGATTTAAAGTTTCAAAATCAGTAAAGGCGGAAAGCAGACTTAAAACGGCATTATACTACTCGGTAGAGCTTTTGGTTGATGTGCTGATAGTATACGTATTCATCAAGGCATTTGCATTATCATTTAACTTTGCCTATGATGTGTTTCATGATTCTGCCAAGAATCCCGGAGACAGAAATTACGTAGTGGTTAAGATCGAACCGTATTCTTCAACATCGAAGATAGCGGATCAGCTCTATGACGCCGGCGTTATAGAGAACAAGTATGTTATGATCCTGAGAATGAAAGTCGGTGAATACGGAGATAAGATCAAACCTGGTAAGTACGGACTTTCGGCTTCCATGACATACGAAGAGATTCTCGGTGTTATCACCGGAAGTGCGAAGACCGAGGAAGAAGAAAAGGAAGAAAAAGAAACCGCAACAAGGACGGATGCCATAAATCCGAACGAGGTGCATGATAACTCCGATGTGGGTGCCGGTGAAGGTCCTGCCGAAGGCGGAGATGCCGGTGACGAAGGAGATCTCGGCGGCGGTGACGAAGGCGGCGAAGGCGGAGAAGGCGGTGAATAATACCGTACAGAGAGGACAGTGTTTCATTGGATTACGAAAGAATCAGGACATTTGTTAAGAGCTATATCAGGGAGAAGATACGAGAGATTATCTGAGACTTCTGCTTAATCAGCTGAAACCGGAAAGGATTCTTGAAATCGGAACCGCTGTAGGATATTCGGCACTTTTTATGGCAGAGGTCATGGACGGCATCTGCGACTGCCGGATTGATACAATTGAATTAGATGATGTCAGGGCGGATGAGGCAGAGAAGCATTTCTCGGAACTGGACAGAACGGGCATGATACACCTTTACAGAGGTGATGCCGCGGAGGTGCTGAAAGAAATCTCCGGGGAATACGATATGATATTTATAGATGCTGCCAAAGCCCAATATATGAACTATCTGAATCTGGTAATGCATATGGTACATGAAGGATCAGTGATAGTTACGGATAACGTGCTTGAATCGGGACTTGTTCTGGAATCGCATTTTCTTGTTGAAAAAAGAGACAGGACAATACATGATAAGCTCAGAGAGTATCTGTTTACATTAAAGAATGACGAAAGGCTTGAGACAGCAATACTATCGATAGGTGATGGTGTTGCTGTTTCTGTGGTTAAGAAGATATGATACAGAATAAGAAACCGGAACTCCTGATGCCTGCAGGCGGTATGGAGACTCTGAAAGTAGCCGTGAATTACGGAGCGGATGCGGTCTATATGGGCGGCAGCCGATTCGGACTCAGAGCGAAAGCGGACAACTTCACTTATGACGAAA
>CACZHN010000319.1 GCA_902780985.1 uncultured Lachnospiraceae bacterium
AACATAAGATCTATGAATCTATAGCTCTTACGTAAATGCTCAACTATATCTTCCTGCTGCATCATACATCCGCAGATTGCTATACAATCTATCTCACCGGACTCTTTACGTTTCTTAAGAGAACCCAGATGTCCGTAAAGGCGGGTGTTTGCATTTTCTCTTACAGTACATGTATTGAATATTACGAGATCGGCTCCTTCATCATAAGCCTCTTCCATTCCGACTTTTTCAAGTATACCTATAAGCTTCTCAGAGTCACTTGCATTCATCTGACAGCCGAAGGTCTGTACAAAGAAGGTATAAGGACGTCCTAGAGCCTCAGACTTTTCAGATATGATAGCTTTAAGCTGCTCCATGAAGTAGTCCTGACGTTCAGCCTCTGTAAGACCATCCAGTACACTTTCAAAATCCGTATTTATGTTTCTTATCTTAAATTCACTCATTTAAACTTTCCAATTCTTTCATCCAAATATATGCTGATGCGTCGGAAGGCATTCTCCAGTCGCCTCTCGGTGACAGGGATACTGTTCCGACCTTTACGCCGTCCGGCATGCAGCTTCTCTTAAACTGCTGATTGAAGAATCTTCTGTAGAACATATTCATCCACTTGAGGATCTCTTCAGGTGTATAGTCATCGGCGAAGGCCTTCTTAGCAAGGAAATAAACCTTGGAAGGTGTAAAGCCGAATCTTACTGCGTAGTATAAGAAGAAGTCGTGAAGCTCGTAAGGACCTACCTTATCTTCAGTCTTCTGTGTTATCTGTCCCTTCTCATCAGGAGGAAGAAGCTCCGGACTGATAGGTGTATCGAGAATATCTCTCAGAACAGCTTCGCTGCCCGGGAAGATGTTATTCTCCGCAACGGAATCGATCATCCATCTCACAAGAGTCTTTGGGATACTTCCGGCATTTGCATAATCCATAAGAACCTGAGTTCTCTCACGAGCCTGAGTATTCTCATAGGTTACGTCCTTAACATCCGCATCCTGTCCTATATCCTTGAAATGCTGGAGACATGCGTCCTTGATATCGATGATAACAGGCTCTGTTCCCAGACTGCGGATAAGCTCCAGGGAATTATTGTAGGTTCTGTCCGATGTACCGAATGCAGGCATAGTGATGGCTATAAGATCCTCAGCAGGTCTTCCGAGAAGACGGAGTGCTCTTGCACATACAAGAAGGGCAAGGGTTGAATCCATACCGCCGGATACACCTACAACAGGTCTTGAACCGGTAAGTCTCAGTCTCTTGGCAAGACCGCCTACCTGCATATCGAATATATCATTACATCTTTTCACTCTCTTGGTCTTATTTGAAGGAATGAAAGGATGCTTACGTGCATTTATGTATTTGCCGTCTGACTCAGGAAGCGATATATCACTGAGAGTAACGATAATGTTATCCTTCAGCATCGTATCGTACATACGTCTTGTGTCCGCAAATGTAGTATTCTTGAGACGGTCGGCCTTGATACGTCCTGTATCCATATCCGCAAGAAGCAGATAATCACCGGCGATGAAATCCTTATCCTTATTTTCATTAAGGATCGATCCGTACTCGGCGATGATACTCTGTCCCGAGAAGATAACATCCTGAGTGGACTCGTCACATCCGGCTGAAACATAGATATATTCGCAGATGTTAGCTGCACTGAGGTGCTTTATAAGCTCGCGGCGGTACTCTCTTTTTCCGATAACTTCGTTGCTGGCTGAGATATTTACGATAACCTCAGCACCCGAAAGAGCCATCCATGAACTAGGAGTTACAGGACCCCATGCATCCTCACAGATCTCAACACCCAGCTTGATATCACCCAGCTCGTAAATGATAGAGCTTCCTACAGGAATGCTGTAATCACCGATGGCAGGGATATAAGCAGAATCCGTATCCAGATCCGAAGCTGATGTGAACCATCTCTTCTCATAGAATTCGTTGTAGTTCGGAAGCATGGTCTTAACGGTAATACCGATGACAGCTCCGTTTACGATAACATATGCACCGTTGTAAAGACGGTTATTTATAACAAGAGGAGCGCCTACGATAACAACCTGATCGAAGCCCTCAGTCTCTTTTACAATCTCAGCCATAGCACGGTTGGATGCATCGATGAGAGTCTTCTGGAAGAAAAGATCCTGACAGGTATAGCCTGTAAGGGCAAGCTCGGGAAATGCGATAATTCCGCAGGAATATTCACGGGCTTCTCTTATCTTATCAATGATCTGTTCTTTGTTAAAATCTACGTCTCCTACCGAGACTTCAGGAACGCAGGCAGCTGCTCTGTAAAAATCATACATATTCTTATCCCTCCCTGTAATTAATCATCATCACGTGATTCCAGATCTCTCTTAAGACCGGTAAGATAATTTACCAGAGCACCTCCGGCAGGCTTAAGAAAGTAATCGTCATCAAGTTCAGCGTATTTGAAGTTTTTAGCGTGTCCTTCACCGACACGGTCTATATACTCTTTTAATTCTTTATAAGGCATGTAATAGAAGTCATTTCTCATAGTGAAATGTATAAGGAGAAATGCTACTCCGTCCTGCTTCTCGAACTCTGTCATGAACCTGAACTGGTGGTCATGAATGTTCTGGAGCGAGAAGGTATCGGTCTTACATTCCTTTGCATCAAAGCATACGGGAACTCCCTGGATAACTCCTATATAGTCGACAGTTGAATCCTTCTCGAAGTAAGCTTCGGTTATAAGCTTCTTCTCGGAATCGAACTTAAGCGGCGTTATAGGTGTGGGAATCTTCTGGACAAGTCCCAGACCCTTAGCTCTGTAATGCTCGTTTGTTGTATTTATAAGGTCCTCAAAGGTTGAGCCCCTGAGTCCCCTTGAATTCCATGTAGCCATTCATATCCTCCGGAACATAGGCTGTGAACTGCTCGGTTTCACTTAATCTCAGCATGTATGCGTGAAGCATCTGTCTCTTAGGGCGTGGACTGAGTCTGCGGTCCTGCAAGCGGTTTCCATACTTGATGTCTCCTACTACAGGGAAACCTAAGTATTCAAGAGTTACTCTTATCTGGTGAGATTTACCGGTGTAAAGGGTACATTCAACAAGAGATAAATCTTTCGATATATTATAAGAGATACATCTAAAGCCGGTTTTAATCTTTACGGCATCTGTCATATTCGTATCTGATACAACAGCCTTATTTAAAGCCTCATCTTTCTTATAATAAAGCTCTATAATGCCATTTTTTTTATATTCACCATGGACAATGGTAAGATATTTTTTATCTGCCCCGGAATCACTCTTTGCTCCAAGTGAGTCACTGAGATACCTGAGTCCTTTAAGAGTTTTACCTGCAGTGATAATTCCACTGGTATTTCGGTCAAGTCTGTTGCATACAGACGGACGGAAAACATTAAGAGATTCTTCTGTGATATCACCTTTTGAAAGCATATAATCGATAACTGCTTCATTTACAGAATAGTCATCGTTGGATGATTTCTGGGATAAAACTCCGGCAGGCTTATTGATGATAATATAATCATCACATTCATATACTATATTATCGCTATTTAACTGAAATCTCTTAGAGTTATTTGACGTATTTATATCAGATGTTTTCTTTGCAGATCTTTCTGTATGAAAGAGCTCAATCGTCTCATCTGACAGAAATAGTTTTACTGAGTCACCGGTGTGCAGAACTGCATCTGCATCAGCCTTCCTGCCGTTAAGAGTAATATTCTTCTTGCGCAGCATTTTATAAGTAAAGGACTGTGGAGCTTTGTCAAAATACTTAAAACAGAGCTT
>CACZHN010000320.1 GCA_902780985.1 uncultured Lachnospiraceae bacterium
CTGCTGCATCCTCGAGAGTTACAAAGGTTCCGATAAGAGGATCTTTGCGGCACTCAAGAAGAGTTAATTCTGTAAGGATTCCGATGAAAAGAATCTTCATACCGTCTATCTCAAGAACCTTGCATGGAGCAAAGAGTCTCTTGTGATTGGTTGTTATATACATGTTGGCGTTGATTATAGGGAATTCGGCGCATTTCTCAAGGAACAGAAGATGAGCAAGTCCATAATCAACCTCATGATTTCCAAGGGTTACAATATCCGGTCCAAGGATATTCATGATCTGAATGGTTGATACTCCGTGAAATTCCGAATCGATAATGGAACCACGGAACATATCTCCGGATATGGCATAGATTACATTCTTCTCTTCACGTCGGACCTGATTGATATAGCCTGAGAGCATGGACACGCCGCCCACAAGCTTTTCATCAACCTCTTCTGCAAGGAAGTCTCCGTGCATGTCGTTGGAATGTAACAGGGTAAGTTTCTTTATATTCTTCATTTCCGCCTCCTGTAGGGGGTGATTTATCGTTATTCCGCTTTTCGCGATATGTTTATGATATCAGATATAGGGATACATTTTAAGAGTTTTTTAAAGATTGGGATAAGAAACAATGCTACAATCAGACCATAATATGAATCCGAGGTTAGAGTATGTTTTTTAAAATGCTGAAAAATGACCTGAAAGCACACAAAGGTCTCAATATAATTCTTTTTATCTTTATCATCTGTTCATCGATTATATCCGTAATAGCAGTGAATCTTATGTATGCTGAGATATCGGGAAGAAAAACGACGGATGAGGTATCCCGTGTAGCGAATATAAGGATCAACTGCAATGTCGGTATGGGCAGCTTTGATGAAAAGGGAGCGGCACTGGACGAATATATGCAGTCCAGCGACATGATAATTGATGGTGAGGTTATAGAATTCATATCCCGTTTAGATGATGAGGTTTCAATAGATGGAAGATATGCTTCTGATGATGGGTTCCCGGATCACTATTCACTTCACATGACTACTCAGCCGAAAAAGATCAATCTTCTTTATAACGATGATGACAAGCCGTTTACCGTTGAACCTGGCTGCATAGCTGTGAGTATCGATTTTGCTGATATGACAGGAATAAAGAGAGGCAGCAGGATACAGATTACTACTGAAATGGGAAATATCTATGAGTTTACCGTTTCGGAAATATATAAAGAGCCGGGAATCGTGGTCAGTGAAGATCTGGTTATATCAGATGCAGATTACGAGGCTTTAAAGAGCGAGTTCCCTTTCAGAATGTATAAGCTGGAGGTAAGGGCAAAGAGCAACAGCTTTGAGAGAAAGATTACAGATGAACTGTATGATCAGGATCTTATAAAGGCCTGTTCTTCCTGGGATTATACTCCTGAAATAGATATGAACTATACAGTTGTTACTGCAATATCATATTTCCTTCTGGCCATGAGCATCGTAATCATACTTATAATGCTCATAACCATACGATTTATGATGGTGGCGGCGATTCAACAGGAAGAAAAAGAAATCGGTATGATGAGAGCAATAGGTGTTGATTCTATGAGATACAGATGGATGTTTGCAGCAACCTATGTGGCCTTTGCTATTTTGGGCGGAATAGCCGGAATGACAGCCGGAGTACCGCTTTCAAAGTACTGTATAAGACGTTTCTGTACGAATTACATTTCCAGAAATCATAATATGACCATGTATCTGTCGCTTCTGGTTTCAGTCGGAATTGTAGTTATGATCATTCTGTTTGCTGCATTAATGATGAGAAGGATCAATAAGATATCAGTTATTGAGACGATTCATGGAAGTGCCGAAGGCGAGCGTTTTGGACGTCTTAATAAACTGAATCTATATAAATCAAAGAAGCTTAAGGTTCCGGCGTTCCTGGCAGTCGGAAATATCATTAACAGCTTTAAGAAATATATATTCCTCATTATCACCTATACCATGGCAATAGTGATTCTGTTTGTTGCATTTCACCTGAAGAGTACACTTCTCAGTGATGAGTACTCAAAGAATTTTCTTATCCTGAGATATGATTTTGTACTGTACATGAGTGGTGACTGGGCTAATTACTATTATCAGAAGGGCGGAGATAAGCTCGGCGCTTACCAGATAATGGGCGAAGAGGTAAACAATGCGGGAATTCCTGTTAAGATCAGATATATGAATTCCACAAATGCGGAGATTCTGATGGAGGATGGCGAAGAGCTGGCG
>CACZHN010000321.1 GCA_902780985.1 uncultured Lachnospiraceae bacterium
AGAAAGATACTGGAAGAGCTTAAAGACAGCGGGGCGGATATTCTTATATGCACCAAATCAGACCTTGTACTTCGTGATCTTGAACTTTTGAAGGAAATAAATCAGAAGAACAGTCTTACAGTATCCTGGTCTATCAATACTCTGGATGAAGCATTTAAGGATGATATGGATGCAGGTGCCAGCATTGAGAGAAGAATAAGCGCTATGAAGACGGTTTACGATGCAGGCATACGCACGGTTACATTCATATCTCCGGTATTTCCGGGAATTACTGATATTGAAGCTATCATTGAGCGGACAAAGGATCAGTGTGACCTGGTATGGCTTGAGAATCTGAACCTAAGAGGCGGATTTCAGAAAACTATCATAGATTATATAGCGGAAAAGTACCCTGACCTGATGCCGCTGTATGAAGAGATATACAGCAAGAAGAACCGAAGCTATTTTGAGGCATTGGAAAAGAAGGCAGAGGGGATTGCACAAAAGTACGGTTGTCGGTTTGTAGATAACGAGACACCCTATGAAAGAGTGGAGCAGGGGCATCCGACGATCGTGGATTATTTTTATCACGAAGAGGTACGTGGAACTAAGAACAGCGGAAAAAGAAATAAGTGATAAACGAGGAGGATGAACATGAAGGTAGCAGTAACTTACGAAAACGGAGAAGTATTTCAGCATTTTGGAAGGACACCGCAATTTAAGGTATATGAGATTGCTGATGGCAAGGTGGATTCCAGTGAAGTGATAGACACTAACGGAACCGGTCATGGTGCTCTTGCAGGATTTTTAAAGGATCTTGGGGCAGAGGTCATGATATGCGGAGGTATTGGTGGCGGAGCTGTTTCTGCAATGGCTGAAGCAGGGATAAAGGTATACGCCGGAGCAAGCGGAAGTGCTGATGATGCGGTTGCGTCCTATATTGCCGGAACATTGCCGGAGAGTGGAGATGCTACCTGTGATCATCATGATCATGAAGGCCATGGAGATCATGACTGCGGTCATGGTGGATGTCATCATTGATAGGCGGAAAGGATTATTACATAGATGAAGATAGTAAATCTTATCGAAAATACAGAAGGAATCACAGGATGTGCGTGTGCGCACGGTCTTTCATTCTATGTTGAAACAAAGCAACATAAGCTGCTTGTGGATTTGGGACCGTCAGAGGATACGCTTAAGAATGCCGAAAAGCTGGGGATTGATCTTACACAGGTAGATACCGTTATACTAAGTCACGGTCATTACGATCATTCGGGTGGCATTATCGCTTTCTCAAAGATCAATCCTGAGGCAGTCATATATATGCAGGAATCCGCCGGGGATGAATACTATGCTGATGACGGGGAAAGTGCAGATAGGGAGCGCTACAGGTACATCGGTATAGACAAGGAGATTACGAGCCTGCCGCAGGTTAAGACTGTACAGGGATATCATAGGATCGACGATGAGCTTGAACTGTTTACTGTGAAGGAAAGAACACATAAGCTTCCATTAACGAACAAGAAGCTTTTGATCAAAGAAAATGATGAGTATGTCCGGGATGATTTCAGACATGAGCATTATCTGGTGGTCAGTGACGATAATAAGAAGATCCTTATATCAGGATGTGCACATAACGGGATATTAAGCATTCTTGACGCTTATAAGGAGAAGTATGGTGCTTATCCGGATGCGGTGATCAGCGGATTCCATCTGATGAAGAAGACGAAATATACAGATGAGGAGCTTCGCGAGGTCGTGGATATAGGTAGGGAACTAAAGAAATATCCTACAATGTTCTATACCTGCCATTGTACCGGTGAACCTGCATATAAGATGATGAAACTTTCGATGGGCGAACAGCTTCAGTATGTCCATTCGGGAGATGAAGTAGTGATAAAGAAATGGGTAGCAAAGAAAGAAAGGAGATCAACATTTATGAAATGGCATAAGTTTTTCGCATGGGCGACCGTAATCTGCTTCTTTATGACAATGATTACCGGATATAAGAAAAAATGATGGGTGCATAGGTGGTTTTATGCGAATATCGGAAAGCTGTGCAAAGTGCCTGTATGACAGGCAGAAGAATAAAACTGATAACGAAGCATACCTGAGCGAGATCAGGGAGTTGCTTGATAATCGCAAGGAAACGGATACCAGTCCATACATGGTATATCTCTTTAATGAAGTACACGAGAGATATTTTGGTGCCGGAGCAGATTATAAG
>CACZHN010000322.1 GCA_902780985.1 uncultured Lachnospiraceae bacterium
CTTGCCGCTCCCTTCTGGGTGCTGTTGGCTGCCTTGGTCATGACAGGAACGGGTATCGGAAGATACATCTACCTCACAGGACAAAGATACGATCAGAACATGGCATCCTACTGGATCAATGATTCAGAGACTCTTGCAAGGCACATGTCGGTATACTCAAGAGGTGCCAGATACGGCGGAGATATGACTCCTCCGATATATATAAGCCAGAGTGTATCTTTAAGCAAAAGCGATATCATAACGATCAGAACGTCTCTTCAGAACTTTGTTGATTCAAGTTCCGGAGTAGCAGGCAAGACAGGTCTCGGTAACGACGGAAGACCCAGAGGCTGGGAGGACTGCTATTCGTCATATCTGTCGGCAACCGTGGATACGGTCCCCGATCCTAATTCAGAGACCCCGTTGTCGTTTACAAGTACATGCGACATCATTGCCATTGACGGCAACTATCCTGTATTCCATCCGTTCACTTATTTGTCAGGCGGATTTCTCCCCGAGATTGTCGAGGATGCAAGACAGATAGTATTGAATGATGTTCTGGCATGGAAGTTCTACAAGTCTTACGACATCATCGGCAACAAGGTTAAGCTCTGGGGTGAGGAATTCACTGTAATAGGTGTTGTTTCCGAGCCTTCAGACAGAATAGCCATAAGTGCCGCAGGCGGTGAGATACCGAGAGCTTATGTTTATTTTAGTGCTATGGAAGATCTGGCTCCTCTGACAGCTCCTTCCGGGTCCACGGATAACTCACAGTCCGGTTCCGGCGGAAGTTCGTCGAATACCGCGCAGCCCACAACGGCTCCCGCAGCGGAAGGTCAGACCGGTTCAGCAGATCCTTCTGCAGTCCCCGGATCCGGAAGCAATTCCCGCCCTGTTATGGCGGTGCTTTGCTACGAAGCAATGCTCCCTGAGATCATCAAGGGTGTAGCTAAGACAGATATGAGTTCTTCGGTTCCCAACTACAATCCGGTCGATCAGAATTTCTATGTCTTAAGCAACACGGGAAGATTCAACGTTTGGAACGTCTGGAAGCTTATGTCACCCATTGGACAGTTCGAAAGTTCCGTATCAGACTTCGATTTCCCTTTCTGGGAGAAGACGGCACAGCTTGCCACGGAACACCTTTATGTTGACGAATGGCTTACGATCTCAGGCGTTGTATTGCTCGGCACAGGCTCCATTATGGCGATACTCCGCTTCCGTAAAATGTCTCGAAAATGAAATAATAGTCAATTCCTTCATAAGTATAATTAAAATACAGGATATTATCTTAGGAGGAATTACTATGATCGGTAACAGAAAGAGTAAGTTAACGGCAGTGGTATCCACTCTGTTGGCCGGCGTATTTCTGATGAGCGCATGTTCGGTCAACATGAACGGCATAGGCAATGCTTTCTCCGATCTCGGAAATAATCTCAATGAGGCTGTAAGCAGAAACAGCCGAAACAATGACCGCGAAGAAGATGAAGATACGGAAGAGACTGTAATAGTTATCGAGGAAACGGTCGAAGAGACGGAGCCTTCAGAGACTGAAGCCGAACCGGATCCCGAGCCTACAGCTACACCGACTCCTACTTCAACACCCACTCCGACACCTTCTCCCACGCCTGTTCCGCAGCGTGTGGATTTCTCGGAGCTTACCGAGGATCAGCTTACTGATTCGATCGATATTGAAACAGAAGACTTCTCCGAGTCTGCTCATGCAGAAGATGATGACGATATTATCCTTGCAAAGTTTACGGGTGAAAGAGTTCTTATATCATCTGATGAGATCTCAGGTCCCGTTACATCAGTTAACCTTATGCTCGATGCTTTCTATATGGAAGCTGAGGGAATATATAACAGAGTAGTTAACGAGCAGTATGCGGCATATGCACTCGATCCCGAGATGGTCCCTGATACGATCGAAGTATCCGTATCTTATGAGTATTTCTTTAACGGAAGACTGCTGTGTATAGTCATGAATTATTCTGAGACTTCGGATGACGATGTTCTTTTGAGTTTTACCCTAGAAACCTTTGGAGAAAAAGTAGAAGCCGGAAACTGTTATTGGGAACTGGAAACGTCTGAGACTCGGGAAACGCGCCTTGCCATAATCTCAACTACTTTTAAGAAAGAGGCTTACATCCGAAAGACAATAAAAAACCTAAAGGATGGCTTCTTCTCCAAATTCCCCGATTCCCATTTTTTCGTTATAGA
>CACZHN010000323.1 GCA_902780985.1 uncultured Lachnospiraceae bacterium
TTATATTTTTTTGCAACCTTAAAAAATGTTTTATAAACTTGCATACTGCTTCCTCCTTGACATGGTAAGACCGATAGCCGTAAATATCACGGTAAGTATCATCACATAGAAAATGGAGTAATAATATTTCTTTCCTACGCCGAACAGATTCAGTGATATAAATGCATCGGAAATGACTGCCGACGGATTTATACGATTTATTATAGGACAGTTTTCTTCAATGATTGCTTTCATGTCTCCGTACATAAGTCCTGACAGAAATCCGCCACCGAGAATGATAGTCATAAGTATATTTTCCTTGATAGTTCTGCTGAATTTTCCTATATGTCCTACAAGGAATCCCAGCGAACAGCCAAGCAGCGTACTGAGCATTGATGTAAGATATACCAGCCCCATATCGCCTCCGAAATTTATTCCCAGCACCTTTGTATAATATAAAAGTGCGATGACGATAATTATCTCCTGAACGAATACAGCAGCCAGCTGAAGTATCAGTTCATACTTAATCTTATTTACAGGGGAGGCATCTATACGAATACCTCTTGTCGACTGGTTGGCTTGTCCGTCTATGACTATTGCCAGTGTTGACATAGAACCCATAATGCTGATCATAGCTATCAGATTATAGAAATACTGTACGAAAGGATCCTTATTTTCACCGGCAAGAGGTATGGACTCCGTATACTCAGTCGATTCGGTTATTTCCTCCATAAGCTTCTGCAGTTCTGCCGGATCACTGTTTCCTTTCTCTGCCTGTTTTTCCATGGCGGCAGTTAAGATGTCCACCTTCTGTTTGTAGGTGTTGATCACATTTGTAAGGATACTGGAGCTGACACTGTTCTCGGCTATCTTAAGTGATATTTCCCCGTCTCCGGAGACAAATATTATTCCGTCGATATCCTCATCCTTCAGAAGCTCCTCAGCCTTTTCAGTGGCAGTCTGTGTATCAGCTGCTTCCACATCTTTGATCTCCACCATGTTCGTTCCGTCATCATACTGCAGACCTTCCAGCACAGCTGTAAAATTCTTATAGTTTTCATTTTCAGACGGATTGTCACATATTACTGTAACAGGGATAACCTCCGACTTGTCCTGATCATAGATCTTTCCGAATGCAAAGAAAAACAGACTTCCGAGAGCGATGGGAAACAGCAGTGTCCAGAACAGATATCTTTTTGTTCTTACCGCACTTTTAAGTTGTGAAACGAATAACAGTTTAAACATTTGTTTTACTCCTTATCCCTAAGCTCCTTACCGGTTATCTCAAGAAATACGTCATTGAGTGTCGGCAGTTCAGAATAAATACGGTCATAATCCAGATTGTTATCTGAGAAATACTCTATAACATGAGTAATATTATGCTTGCCTCCCGAACACTTTATGGTCAGCTTATCATTTGCATATTTCACATCATAAACATGACTGAGCTTCTTTATTTCTTCCACATGAGTATTATCAAGACGTCTTACGTCGACGATAACATTTTCCGTATTTTTGATACGGCTCTTCAGCTCCTCGCTGGTGCCGGATGCTATCTCCTTACCCTTATCCATGATAAGGATGTTCGAACATATCTGCTCAACCTCTTCCATATAATGGGATGTATAAATAATGGTTGCGCCCTTCTCATTCAGCTCGGTGATTCCCTCCAGTATCCTGTTCCTCGACTGAGGATCAACTGCTACCGTGGGTTCATCCAGAATAATAAGGTCAGGCTTATGAGCTATACCGCAGGCAATATTCAGTCTTCTCAGAAGGCCTCCCGAAAGCTTTCTCGGATAAAACTTTTTAAAGTCCGAAAGATCCACAAAATCTATCGCTTCTTCAACATACTGCTTCCTTTTATTACTGTCCTTTATATAAAGTCCGCAGAAATAATTGATATTTTCATAAACCGTAAGCTCATCAAAAACAGCAACATTCTGGGACACAACTCCGATACGTTTTTTTATGTTCTTTTTCTCCGGTCCCATTTTTTCACCGAAGACCTCAATTTCTCCCTTATCATAGGAAAGAAGCGAGAGCAGACAGTTTATGGTTGTGGTCTTTCCCGATCCGTTCGGTCCGAGAAGTCCGAATACCTCTCCTTCTTTTATTTCCAGACTGAAATTGTCCAGCGCTATAAGCTCCTTATATCTTTTTACAAGGCCCGAAATTTTTACAACCGTATCACTCATACATTTTTTCCTTTCTGT
>CACZHN010000324.1 GCA_902780985.1 uncultured Lachnospiraceae bacterium
GCGGAGCCGTCAGGCTCCGCCTTCATTCTGCATAATTGAAGCGCGTATTATTCTACACTGACTTTTCCTGCGAGGACTTTCTTATAGTCCTCATAGTTCTTCCTTAGCAGCTCAGGGGTGTTCAGCTCATATGGGCAGTGCTGTATACACTGTCCGCATTCTATGCAGTCTTCTATCTTCTTCATTTCATTCTGCCAGTGCTCGGACAGCCATACATCGGAAGGAGCTCTTCTCAGCATCAGTATCATTCTTGCGCACTGGTTGATCGTGATACCGGCCGGACATGTCGGCATGCAGTAACCGCATCCGCGGCAGAAATCACCTGCAAGCTGTGTCTTCTCACCGGCAACAAATGCCTTCATCTCATCTGTATAGGAAGGAGTGTCATCCATATATGACAGCCACTCCTTAAGTTCAGCTTCTCTCTGTATGCCCCAGATGGGAAGGACGTTGTCATACATGGATATATATGCAAACGCTGCCCTCGAATCGGTTATGAGTCCGCCAGAGAGAGCTTTCATAGCGACAAATCCCATATCGGCTTTTCTGCACATATCAACAAGCTCTATATCCTTTGGACCTGCAAGATATGAAAACGGAAACTGCAGCGTTTCATATAGGCCGCTTAAGATAGCTTCCTTTGCGATTGCAAGCCTGTGATTGGTGATGCCTATATGTCTTACCTTGCCCTGCTCTTTGGCTTTTAACATGGCATCATATATGCCGCTTTCATCACCTGGGCGTGGACAGAAGGCAGGATTGTGGAACTGATAAACATCGATATAGTCAGTCTTTAATTCTTTAAGTGATGTCTCAAGATCTTTTTCAAAGCCATCAGCTGTAACGGCACCTGTCTTTGTGGCGATGAATATCTTGTCACGCATGCCTTCAAAGGCAAGCCCCATCTTATGCTCGCTGTCGCTGTAGTATCTTGCGGTGTCAAAATATGTCATTCCGCCGTCGAATGCTTCTCTTAAAAGCTTTATCGCTTCATTTTGGCTTACTCTCTGAATAGGGAGAGCTCCGAAAGCATTCTGGGGAGTCTCTATTGAGGTCTTTCCAAGTCTCATGGGATCTCCTTTCAATCTTTACATTCCTACATACTCGATAATATTCTGAGTGCGGTCAACAACGACAGAATCTGTCCTTAAATGATTCCAGTAGAAGTTTGAATCAATGATATATATCATCACGTCATTCAGCTCTTTGTTAGTCTGCTTGCCGTAATGATCATAGTAGATGTTTTGCTGGTCCATTATGATACGGGAAGCATTTATCCTTATATCAGGCTCCATATCCTCAAAGTGCAATTTTTCATTCAGGATCTTTTTAGCCATGTCATAATACTCATCCGGTATATCTCCGTCTAGGTACTGCTTGATCGTAAATGTCATGATCGCTCTGTCGCTAGCCTTTTTCTCAAGTTCTGCGATAGTATCTTCATCACATGAAAACGTAGCATGAACATTTCCGTCTCCCTGCATGATGGTGGGAAGAAGTCCCATATCAAGAAGCTTTGCTCCTTCTGGTATTGCCTGTGGGAAATGATTGGCAGTATATCCGGCATTATCGGCAAACTTAACCTTTAAGCTGTATATGCCCATCTTTCCAAAACCAAATATACAACATGAAAACCATCCTACTATGAGTGCGGCGAATAAAGTTGCAAAAATGTATAGTGGCTTTGGATACTTTATCTCCTTTTTATTCTTAATTGCTACAAGCTCAGGTATCACTATCAGCATGCAGAATATGCACTGAAACAGGTTAAAGCCTGATCCGATAAGCAGAAAAACCGACAGATTTGCTAACGCGATGAGCCCAAATACTATTACTCGAAATAATCTCATTACTCTGATTCCTTAATCTTATCAAGCTGTGTTATACTGTATCTTAAGATCAATACAGGAGGTTATTATATGTCATTAAACAGCTTTATCTTCTGTTATATGTGTAAAAAGGCGGACACCAAAAGAGACGCAGGATTATCCACTCCGCCCGATATAGACAGGTTTGACAATATTATATATGGAGAGGATGATAAATGGCAATCACTTGATGTCTACCGTCCAAAGACTCTTTCCAATCCTGGCCCTGTGATAGTGAGCGTTCACGGCGGAGGCTATGTATACGGAAGTAAAAAGGTTTATCAGTTCTACTGCGCGGA
>CACZHN010000325.1 GCA_902780985.1 uncultured Lachnospiraceae bacterium
TCTCTCTCCGTAATCTCGAATGGTTCCTCGGAAGTGCATCGCAGATGACAATGATCCACTCGGTAGCGCATATGAAAAAGGGAGACAGATCCCTGACTTCGATAAATATGCTTGGAGTTCTCGATATGATCACGGCCATTAATGATGACGGAGTTATGATCGGAATTCTCGATGTCGGTACCGTAAACCACATGGGGTTTGTTTATGAAGGTAAAAAATGTTATACATTTGAAATAAGATATGCCCTGGAAGAGTTTGACAATGCAAGGGATGCTGCCGAATTCTTAAGCGGCGAATGTCAGGACTTTACCTGGTGTAACAACCTTCTGGTATCTGATGATAAGGATGCCTTCTGCTGTGAGAATCCTACCAGGGAAGTTGTTGAAGCAGGAAGAGCGATTCCTGTCATAAGAGATGTTAATACCCCGCTTATGGAAGGGCTTGTCTGGGATACACCCGATGTTCTCTGCATTCTCAATTCTTTTGCTACGGTAGGCAGCCAGGACGGATTTACCGGAAATCTCGGTGAAACAAACCGTTTTGTGAAGTATAATAATTGGGTAAAAGAAGTCGGTATCTTTTCTGTTGCGGATATGAAAGGTATAATGGCAAGGGAAGTTGTGGACCAGTATGAAGTCGTAAATGTCCATAGCAGCGGAACCGTTCACACGGTCATTGTCGATTATGCAACCGGTGATATCCATGTTGCATTCACCTACGGAAAATGTGCCGATGACATTCCCGAATATATACTCGTAGGTAATTACGGAGATAAATGATATGACAGATATTCTCGTGATTGAGGATAACGAAGAACTCGGACAACTTATCGCAGATTTTCTCAAACGCGAAGGCTATTCTGTCGCATGGGAAAAGAATGCGGAAGACGGATTAAAACTTGTAGGAGAAGCAGCATTTAAGATGCTGCTTCTTGACGTTATGCTTCCGGGGATGAACGGATATGAAGCTCTTCAGGAGATCAGAAGAGATCAGAAACTTCCGGTCCTTATGATGAGTGCGAAAACTGATGAACAGAGCAAAATTCTCGGTTTTGAAGTGGGTGCAGACGATTATATCGACAAGCCCTTTTCTTTTAAGGTGCTCGGACTTAAGATAAAAGCTCTTATGAAGCGTACCTATGACCTTGCGGAGGACAGACAGCTTCTTACGTACGGAAATATTACTCTCGATGTTACGACCAAATCTGTTTATAAGGATGATAAGCCTGTTTCAATAACAGGCAAGGAATATGAACTTCTTGAGTACATGATGAGACATCCCGAGCAGATCCTTAATAAGGACAAGCTCTTTAACGAGATCTGGGGTGTTGATTGCTTCAGTGATCTGGGAAGCCTTAATGTTCATATAAGGTGGCTCAGAGAAAAACTTGAAGAAGATCCCAAGAATCCCAAACTGATCAAAACAGTCTGGAGAGTCGGATATCAGTTCGGAGGAAATTAAAGATGAAGAATGCCGGAAAAATCTATATCATAACGGCTTCTTTGTTTGCGTGTATCTTCGTAGCATCAAATCTACTGTTCGGAGCGATGAGCAGAAAGCAGGAAGATGACATCTTTGTTTTGATGAACAGAGTATTTGACGGGATTGAAAATGGCTGTGAAGCGTACTCTGCAGATGAGCTCACGGAAGAGACAGTAACCTCTGTCATCGAAGATGTTTATTATTTACATACAAGTGATTATGCTTCGGAATACGGAGCTTTAAGTCTTCCCAAAAGAGTTTATTATATCTCTGCGGAATATTCCGACACAGGTGTCACTCTCTTGAACAGGGACAAAGAATTTGAGAAAGTCTGGATGCTCGCGCATGACGGGAAAGTTCAGGGATTTGTTGTATTTGAATTTGCCGAATCGGGATACGTAAGCCTGCACATAATGCTAAATGTAGTTATTGTATCTTGCTTTACCATAGCACTTGCAATATGCATCTATATAAATTCCTATGTTCTGAGACCATTCGATAAATTTGCTTCTTATCCCGAGAAACTTTCCAAAAACCAGCTTACGGAAAAACTTCCCGAGACCAGGAACCGTTTCTTCGGCCGCTTCACCTGGGGAATCAATATGTTAAATGATAAGCTTGCAAGTGACAGGAAGAGGATCAATGAACTCAGCCGCGATCACCTTAC
>CACZHN010000326.1 GCA_902780985.1 uncultured Lachnospiraceae bacterium
CTCTTAACGAAGTTATTTACGATTTCTTTGATGCACTTAAATCGAGATCCAGAGGCTACGCTTCATTTGACTATGACCTTAAAGGATATGAGCGTTCAAAACTTGTTAAGCTGGATATCCTAATAAATAGAGAAACCATAGATGCTCTCAGCTTTATCGTATTCGAGGGCTCGGCTTATGAACGTGGCAGAAAGATGTGTGAGAAGCTGAAGGATGAGATTCCAAGACATCTTTTCGAGGTTCCTATCCAGGCGGCCATCGGCGGTAAGATTATAGCAAGAGAGACTGTTAAGGCACTTAGAAAAGATGTACTTGCTAAGTGTTACGGCGGTGATATCTCACGTAAGAAGAAACTTCTCGAGAAGCAGAAGGAAGGAAAGAAGAAGATGAGAGAGGTTGGAAATGTAACGGTTCCTCAGTCGGCCTTCCTTGCAGTACTTAAACTTGATGACGAATAATACATAATAATATAGGGTTAGAAATGAAGAAGAATTTAAGTTTGTATGTACATATTCCGTTCTGTGTACATAAATGTGCATACTGTGACTTCCTGTCCTTCGAGAACAGGAATCTCACAGATCATATGCAGTATATTACGGCTTTATGTAATGAAATAAGTATGTATAAGCCGTTCGCAGACAGATATACGGTTAAGACCATATATATCGGAGGAGGAACTCCGTCTGTTCTGGATGAGGTAATGATCGAAAGCATCCTGAATACTATCAGCAATGTATTTCAAGTGGATAGATTTCCGGAGATAACAATTGAAGTAAATCCTGGAACAATAAAGTATTCAAATCTTCTGAAGTATGCTGAGTATGGTGTGAACAGAGTTTCCATCGTCATGCAGTCGGCAGATGACAGGATACTTAAGAATCTTGGCAGGATCCATAACTTCGAACAGTTTGTTGAAGGTTATAACGATGTAAGAAGAGCCGGATTCAAGAATATAAATGTAGATATTATGTCCGGTGTTCCGGGCCAGACCATTCACAGCTTTGTAGATACACTTACAAGAGTGACAGAGCTTAAGCCTGAACATATATCTGTATATTCTCTTCAGGTGGAGGAGGGAACACCTCTTTCCGAGAATCAGGAGCTCCTCCGACTTATTCCTGATGAAGAGACGGACAGACAGATGTATGCAATGACCAAGAAGGTGCTTGCTGCGTGCGGATATAAGAGATATGAAATCTCCAATTACAGTCAGCCGGGATATGAAAGCCGCCATAATTCTGTTTACTGGACAGGCGGTGAATATATCGGATTTGGTCTTGGTGCCGCATCTTACTTCAAGGGTGAGAGATTTTCAAATATCAAAGATATAGAGATATATAACAGAATCTGTGAAGATGTAAGAGAAGCTATCACAGGAAATGCAGATCCATTCAAACTTTATGAATCTGCAGCATCCAGGCTCAGAACATCAACAGAAACCATGTATATAGACAGCAGGATTGAGGAATATATGTTCCTCGGACTTCGTATGATGGCCGGCGTCAGCAGGAAGGAATTCAGGTTGAGATTTAATAAGGATATGTATGAAGTTTACGGCCCTGTGATCAATAAATATGTGGATGAAGGATATATGGAAACGGACGGTGACAGGGTATGGCTGACCGACCGTGGAATAGATGTAAGCAACTATATTTTATCGGATTTTATACTTGACAGATAGCACTGCCCGAGGTATTATTTACACAGTGGTTAGCACTCTGTGTGCTTGAGTGCTAATAAGCTTTAAGGACGGTGATATTATGGCGCAGGAACTTATTCTTGACGACAGAAAGCAGGAGATCCTTAAATCTATAGTTGCTAATTATCTTGAGACTGGTGAGCCGGTGGGTTCACGTACCATTTCCAAGATGGGCAGCCTTAATCTCAGTTCTGCAACAATCAGAAATGAGATGTCAGACCTGGAAGAGATGGGATATGTAGTACAGCCTAGAACCTCAGCAGGACGTGTTCCGACTGATAAGGGCTACAGATTCTATGTAGATCAGGTTATGAGCGAAAAGGTTGATTCCGATAAGTCTCAGGGAGCACTGCTTGAGAGAGTGGATAAGCTTGAGAATCTGCTTATGCAGGTTGCAAAGGTCCTTGCATATAATACTCAGTATGCAAGTATCGTAACTTCTCCAAG
>CACZHN010000327.1 GCA_902780985.1 uncultured Lachnospiraceae bacterium
TCCCTGCTCTGATAAATGCGTTAGTATATATAACTTCTCCGCTTACTGGAGGACTCGGGTTTCATATAAATGTAAGCAATCAGTATGTAAGAGGGCCGTTAGGATTTACGATCTACTTTGTCATGATATTCTATCTGGCAGTATTTATGTATGTATCCGTAAAGAGCTTTAAGGAAAACAGCCGTACAAGAGCCCTTCTGTTGGTGTTCATATCCTGCGCCATCATACTTACGATGCTCTTGGAGGCCACTGCCAATGTCAGCGGGTATGTTGACGAGGTATCCGCGCTCTCGGTCCTTGTCTACTACATATATCTGATAGCTGTATATCAGCAGTCTCTTCGTGAAAATATAGCGGAAAAGGAACTTAAGATAACACAGGACAGGATAAATATGCTGCAGGAGCAGATACGTCCTCATTTCATCTTTAATTCATTGAATGTTATAAGAGCTCTCATAAAAAGGGATCCGTCAAGGGCGATAGCCGGGATAGACAGCTTTGTAAGCTATCTGAGGGGACATGTTTATGCGATGAACAGCAATGATCTTATATCATTTGATGAGGAGCTTGTGAATGTAAAAGCATTTATAGGTCTCGTACAGCCCTCCTATGATGATGCCATCGATATCACATATGATCTGAATATCACTGATTTTTCCATTCCCGCACTCTCGCTTGAACCCATAGTGGAAAATGCTGTAAAGCATGGAATAGGAAAAAACGGCGGTTATATAAAGATCATAACAAGGAAAGAGAACGATCACATCGATATAATCGTTGTAAACAGCAATGTTGAAAAGATAGACTATTCTGAAAAAGAAAGAGCCCGACTCGGTGTCGGACTCGAAAATACTCGCACACGTCTTAAGCTTTTAGTAAACGGCAGTGTTGAGATGACTAAGAACGATACTGAGACTAATGTAATGATAAGCATACCCTGCTAGAAGGGGATGTGTAAGACTCTTAAGAACCTTTCTGTTATCTCTGAATCGGGATATTCGCCGAGTGCGGCGATATTCTTTTCAAATATCCTTCCGCCTGCCATGGTGGGATGACCTCCTCCCGAACCGATTCCTCTGAGCGCTTCTTCTATCAGCCAGCCTGCATCCACAGTGTCACTCTCTGAACGGATCGAAAACTTAATCCCGTCTTCTCTTGAACAGTAAACTACTGCGATATCTATCTCTATCAGTGAAAGAATGAAATCAGCAACGATCGCGACCATGGAATCCGGACAGTCAAACGGTATATGGACCATTCCCAGATAATCAAATACTCTTATGTTTTCGATCGCGGCGCCGTATGCCTTAAGATCGGAAAAATCAAGGTTGTTCATCTCAAGCTTTTTAAGCTTTGTGCTGTCAGTCAAAGGATGAAGGAATGCAAATACGCTTATATCCTCGCTGCATACTCCGCGGGAAAACTGCAGCGTATCCATCCTTAAGCCGTAAAGGAGCGCTGTGGCTACATCGGGTGAGGGTGTTATATTAAGATCCATGTAATACATGGCTATTATGGTACAGCACGATCCAAAGAATCTTATATCCTTGTATTTATATTCAACACCTGCATTTACACTTGTAGTTGGATGATGGTCGATGGCTGCTATCTCGTTTCCTATAAGATCGGTTATATTTCCTGCGTTTTTCTGTGAATCGACGCAGATGATATAATCATCCTTTTTCATGTCATCGGCAATGTCTTCATCAGCATACATCTCAATGTTTAGGATATCTAGCATCTTTGATGAGCTTAGCTTGTCTATGCTTCCGTCATAGCAGATGGTCGAATCTATATCAAAGTGCTTGAGCAGATTCTTAAGTCCGAATGCCGCGCCTATCGCATCAGGATCCGGAATGTTGTGCGTCTGCAGATATATCTTGTGGCCTCTGCAAAGGTTTATAAGATTCATCACGTTTTCCATAACAGCCTCCTTCCCGTTGCCTATGATGAAATTATAGCATGTATTTTAACTGATATGTTATAATATATCTTGCGTGCGTAAATTAAGCGCAAATTAAGACATGGACGGATAAGTTATGAGACTGATATTTGTAAGACACGGGGAACCCGATTATGAGAAGGATTCCCTCACCATAAAAGGATT
>CACZHN010000328.1 GCA_902780985.1 uncultured Lachnospiraceae bacterium
TCATTCAACAACAAAGTACATTGACGGACACGCTTCATCAGTCGGCGGTGCTATCATCGACAGCGGCAACTTCGACTGGATGGCTCACGCTGATAAGTTCCCGGGCCTTACAACACCTGACGAGTCTTATCACGGAATCACATATGCTACAAAGTTCGGTAAGGGCGCTTATATTACAAAGGCTACAGCACAGCTCATGAGAGACTTCGGATGCATCCAGTCACCTCAGAACGCTTATTATATCCAGCTAGGACTCGAGTCACTGGCCGTACGTATGAGACGCCACTGTGAGAATGCTCAGAAGGTTGCAGAATTCCTGGCATCCGATGACAGAATCGCATGGGTTAACTATCCCGGTCTTAAGACAGATGCCAACCATGCACTTGCAGAAAAGTATTGTCCGAACGGAACATGCGGCGTTTTGTGCTTCGGCGTTAAGGGCGGCAGAGATGCTTCAATCAAGTTCATGGATTCTTTGCAGTTTGCTACGATCGCTACACACGTCGCTGACTGTAAGACACTCTTGCTGCATCCCGCATCACATACACACAGACAGCTTACTGACGAGCAGCTTATTGAAGCAGGAATCGCTCCTGATCTTATCAGATTCAGCGTAGGCCTTGAGGATCCTGATGACATCATCAATGATATCAAGCAGGCACTCGAAAAGATCTCATGATCATAAAGCTTAATTACGGCTTAATGCCGTCGGGCAAATTAAACGGGGTTCTCCAAAATCGGAGACCCCGTTATTATTTATCATCATTATTATCCTTAGGGTTCACAAGCTTTATACGGTCTTGCTTAAACTACCCCTTCCTAATTCACCAAAATTGTAATTATACCGAATAGACTGTATAAGAAAATACATGAATAATGATAAGCACCGCTTCCTCTACTCGTAGCGGATCTCGTTTCGACCGAGGTACTTAAGATAGATCGTGAATATGATTCTTATGATAATAAGAACTATAATTATTCCTATCGCATCGATAAGAACATCTCTTATGGAACCGTCACGTCCTTCAACGAAAAGCTGATGATACTCATCGAGTACAGCTGTTAATAATGAAAGCCATAATGAGATTGCAATGTACATCTCGTTATCTGACTTAACCAGCTTTACAGGACTTTCCGCATATGACTTGATAACAGAGATCTTATTTGTAAATCTTACTGCACAGAAAGACAGTATCGTCAGAATACTGTATTCAGTAACATGTGCCACCTTTCTGACTACCAGTTCAGTAATTACAGCATTTTTGAATAATGATTCAATAAATTTAACTACAGCTGCGCTTCGTTCTGAAGATGTATCTCCATTCTCATTAGATAAATAGAACAAAAGTATGATCCAGCCTACAGTCAGAATCCAAAAGAATAATGCTGCTACAAGATCAGGTATGGATATATCCGGATTATTAATATTCTTGGTCATAGATCAGCGTCTGTCCCTGTTGTTATTCTTAATTGCTCTGTCGATCTCGCGTCTCGCCTGCTTTGAAGCTTCTACATCGCGCTTATCGTAATTCTTCTTACCTCTGGCAAGCCCTATCTCGAACTTAACCCTTCCATCCTTAAAATAGCACTTTGTAGGCACCAAAGTAAGACCGTCGAGCTTTATCTTGGAATAAAGCTTAATGATTTCCTTCTTATGCATCAGGAGTTTTCTTGTTCTCATAGGATCAAGGTTTACGAAGGTATTTCCGTGATCATAAGGACTGATGTTAACACCTATGAGGAAGATCTCTCCTCCTTTTACTGTAACATAAGCATCCCTCATATTGATCTTGCCCGCACGAATACTCTTTACCTCTGTTCCCGCGAGGACAATACCGCATTCATATCTGTCATCGATAAAATAATCGTGATAAGCCTTCTTGTTCTCGGCTATTATCTTAATTCCCTTTTCCTTAGGCATATCATCTTCCTATCTTAAGTGAGGGCATCGCATTGAGCGAAAGATCATCAGATCTTCCGTCTATATACTCATAGTAACCTGCAGAAGCAATCATGGCAGCATTATCAGTACACAGACGAAGCTTGGGATAGTATAACTTAAGATCATGCTTTGTTGAAGCCTCATCAAAAGCCTTGCGCAGG
>CACZHN010000329.1 GCA_902780985.1 uncultured Lachnospiraceae bacterium
ATAATCGCAGAGGACAAGTCAACCAACACCTCGGAGAACCTGCAGTTCAGCATGGCACTGACGGACGGCCTTCAGGATTCATCGGTCGGAATAGTATCGAGTGAGTTCCACATGTTCAGGGCACTTGCTATTGCGAAAAAATGCGGCTATACCGATACATACGGCATACCCGCAAGATCCGTCAGGCTCTATCTTCCCAACAACATGCTCCGTGAGAGCATAGGAATTCTCAAGGATCTCCTTATGGGAAATCTGTGAGATTACCGATGGCGAAGGATCTATCGTAACTAAGTGAAATATCGGATTTAAAACGGAGGAACGAATATGGTCTTATCCATGGAAGAATTAAAGAATATCTATTTCGGAGCTTACGAATTCGAGATAACTGACGACGGATACCTTCAGGCGTTCCAGTATTCCAAAAAACAGATCGAATACTTCCGTGGCGCCTTTGAGATGTGGTACGACCGCTGCACCGCTTCCACCGCCAAGACCCTGGAATTCACCACGTCCGCGGAAAAGGTTTCCTTTGACTATAAGATGATATGGAAGGGATCTCCGGATTCTTTCGAAATAGCTGTGGACGGTCTCATATACGGAATAGTTTATGTGAAGGATATCATGGATACCGGTACGGTTTCCTGGGATCTTCCCAAGGGAGAAAAGAATGTCATCATCTATCTTCCCGCGGATGCCACCGTGCTTATCAAGAATTTCACGGCAGATTCCGAAGTCAGAAGAGCCGCAAAAAATGAGAAGGTTCTGTGGCTGGGAGACTCCATCACACAGGGATACGGCCCCTTAAGATCCTCCTGCACATATGTAAGTGTAGCGAACAGGATCCTGAATTACGACATCATCAACCAGGGCATAGGCGGATATATATATGACAAAAAATCCCTGATGAAAATGGAAGGGTACGCTCCCGACAGGATCATCGTTGCGCTGGGTACCAACCAGTACGGCGATAAGGACATGACAGCTGTAGAAGAATACTATGAGACACTGATGAGCATATACGGGGACAAGATCCCCGTCATCTGCATAACTCCGCTCTGGAGAGGGGATTCGGCCGACGGTCTTCCCACTCTTATCTCTTTCTGCAAAAAGGTTGCGGAGATAGCGGGCAGGTACGGAAACGTCCGGGTGATAGACGGAATGAAACTGGTTCCCCACCTTTCCGAATACTGAGGAGTACGGAAGGAATCTGGCCGCACTTCTGAAATGACCCGTTTTCGGAAATTTGTGATAGGATAGGGTTGAAGTTTCATTTTGAGGGGGAAAGAAAAATGGACATCAACATGACCGAGTACAGTTCTTTCTTACGGGAGAACCGTGTTAAAGTTAACGGTTATCTTAATAAGGTTCTGTGGTTCTTCGCGCTGACCGGACCGGCGATTGCGCTCGGAATCTACGGCGGAATATTCCTCGACATTACATACACCACCTGCATATGCATCTCAGTGGTGATGATTCTTATGTCCCTGGTTCATCTGGTACTCTATAAGAAATTCCCCAGCAAAACATTCACCTGCGTATTTGCGCTCACATCCCTGGCACTGCTTCTTGCTTATATGACATATTCCCATGTGAGCATATACCTTACATGGTTTCTTGTGCCTCTTCTGAGTCTTCTTTTCTGCGATAAATACCTGTACTATTACGCATTCGCGCTCAACTTCATCCTGATGTGCGCGGCAACCTGGGCGAGGGCTCCCTATGAAGCGGCGCTCAGGCCGGAGTATGAAAGCCCCATAGCGTATTTTGCGGATACGATAAGCGGCTTTACCATCGAATCCATCATCATGTTCTCTTCCGGCTACATCATCGGAAAGCTGACCCTGAGCTATTTTAAGAGCATGTTCGATCAGCATAAGAAGATCCTCGAACAGGAAAAGTCCATGCAGGAAAAGATGGAGATACTCGATTCCATGGCGGAGATCTACGACCACGTGAACCTTATCGATTTCGTCAACAATACCGAGACCTCCCTCAGAGATCCGGAACAGAAAAAGCACGGCATCGATCTGAGTGCGCAGACCCACACGCTCATGTACCAGACGATCAAGAACCAGGTCATGCCCGACCAGACGGAGGCCTTCACAGACTTTACGAATATCAAGACCGTAAGATCGAGACTTTCACAGAAAAAGCTCATCAGTGCGGACTTCATCGATGTTGTCACCGGCTGGTTCAGAGCACAGTACATTACCGTCGACCAGACGCTGGACGGCATTCCAAACGTTGTTATCTTTACCGCACGAAATGTCGATGAGGAGAAAAAGAGGGAGGAGCATCTCATCAGGATATCAATGACCGATGAGATGACAAGGCTCTTTAACAGAAGATGCTTTGACGAGGATCTTAAGGAGATAAGAGATGCGGAACTTTCGGATGATTTCGTTGTACTTTCCGTTGATGTAAACGGACTTAAGAAGATAAACGATACCAAGGGCCATGCGGCCGGAGATGAGCTTATAAAAGGCGCTGCGGACTGTCTGGCGCTTTCAGTCGGAAAGGAAGGAAAGGTATACAGGACGGGCGGCGATGAGTTCATGGCAATCGTACATACTTTGGATCCTAAAAAGCTTAAGGAGCGCATAAAGGAAAAGGCTTTAAAATGGCACGGCGCATATGTAAACGAGCTTACGATGTCGATAGGATATGCTGCGCACAGGGAAAATGAAGGTGCAAGCGTAGATGAGCTTGAGCGTATCGCCGATAAGAACATGTATGAAGATAAAGAGCTTTTCTATAAGGAAAGAGGCATCGACAGAAGGCTGTAGGATACGGATACTTGCAAGCCGGACGGAAGGATCATCCCCTTATAGGGCAAACCTATAACTGATAATAAACATAAAGGATTTTACAATACGGTTTTCCTGTGATAACATAGCATCATAAGGAAAACCTATTTATTAGATAGGCGAAAGAAAGAAGGTATGATCAATGTCTAAAATCTACAAAGGAACTTTAGGTCTTATCGGAAACA
Organism: uncultured Lachnospiraceae bacterium; assembly: GCA_902780985.1. The sequence goes on from CACZHN010000329.1 coordinate 2,993, forward strand.
CGCCGCTCGTGGAAGTGGTAAATATCGAAAAGGAACTCGGCCTTGAAGCTACCGTTTTGGTAAAGCTTGAATATTTTAATCCGGCCGGAAGCGTTAAGGATCGTATCGCCAAGGCAATGATAGAGGATGCCGAGGAAAAGGGTCTGTTAAAGGAAGGATCCGTCATCATAGAACCGACATCAGGAAATACGGGCATCGGCCTGGCAGTTATCGCTGCATCAAAGGGTTACAGAGC
>CACZHN010000330.1 GCA_902780985.1 uncultured Lachnospiraceae bacterium
ATTCTCATCAAAGGCAGCATAAAGCTTTCCATTATCTGCCATAACCGGATCGATGAAGATCATTGTATCATCGCCGCCAAATTCTACGAAAATCTTCTTAGCAATCTCAATCTCTTCAGCCGAACCAAGATAACCTGTGTATATAACGTCGAACTTGAGACCTTCCTTCTTCCAGTGATCTGTAATAGGAACAAGCTGATCTGTAAGATCCTTAACTGTAAAATCCTTGAACATTGTATGTGTTGAAAGAACAGCTGTCGGAAGAATAACTGTCTCAACGCCCATAGCTGAAATGATAGGAAGTGCAACTGTGATAGAGCACTTTCCGAAACATGAAATATCCTGAATAGTAAGTACTTTCTTCATTGTATGTAAATCTCCTTTGCCATTCTCATAATTACAGTGTATAGTATAAACATATTTGGTATTTTGAAAATAACCAGTTTTTATATTTTTGATATGGTCAGTTTTACAGGAGGAATCGTATGCTTACATATTCTTTTACGGGAATCACAGATAATCTATATGAGCATTTATATAAATGCATCCGAGACGATGTCTTATCCGGCTCTCTTCCTGCTGACTATAAACTTCCTTCAAAGAGAAGTTTTGCCAAGAATCTCTCCGTAAGTACGATCACAGTGGAAAATGCATATAACCAGCTGATGTCCGAAGGATTTATATATTCTCTGCCGAGAAAAGGCTTCTATGTAAGTGAGATCTTCCCGGGCGAATATCCCGCACCGGAAACAGAAAGTTCCGATGAGACCACTCATAAACCATTATCGTCATTTCCTTCGGATTCGGATTATGACGTAACAGGACACAGCACCTCATACAGGGTAGACTTTTCCAGCAACAATACTTCTCCCGACAGCTTTCCCTTCACTACGTGGGCAAAGCTTACACGTCGTATATTATCCGATTCCAGAGATAAACTTATGACCAATTCTCCTTCCAACGGAACATTAGAACTCCGTCTGGCCATAGCCGAGTACCTGAAGGAATTCCGCGGAATATATACATCTCCCGATAATATTATAGTCGGTGCGGGAACCGAATATCTGTATACGATTCTTCTGCAGCTTCTCGGCGGCGGGATGACTTATGCCATAGAAAAACCCGGATACAGAAAGCTTTCCATGATACTGGATACCGTCGGCATTAAGTCCGTGGATATCCCCGTGGATGATAAAGGACTGAATGTTGATATTCTCCGGAGAAGCAACGCTGATATTGTTCATGTAACGCCTTCACATCACTTCCCTACCGGAATCACCATGCCCGTAAAGAGGCGTTATGAACTTCTGAAATGGGCTCAGGAAGCCGATACTCCAAGGTATATTATCGAAGATGACTATGACAGCGAGTTCCGCCTTACCGGACGTCCTATCCCTCCGCTCTTCGGCATGGACAGCAGTCATGTGATATATATGAATACATTTACAAAAAGTCTTACTTCCACTATCAGAATAAGCTACATGGTTCTTCCCGATGAGTTGGCCGCCCGTTACCGCGAGCGTCTCAGCTTTTATTCGTGTACAGTATCAAACTTCGAACAGCTGACTCTTGCCGCATTTATAAGCGAGGGATACTTTGAAAAACATATAAACCGCATGAGGACCGCATATAGAAGAAAGCGCGACTGCATACTTGATGCCATAAAAAAAAGCCCCCTTGATTCCGTTTCCGAAATCAAGGAGGAAGATGCAGGACTGCATTTTATTATTAATCTTAAAACCGAACTGGCCGATAATGAAGTTACCGACCGACTCAGGAAAGCAGGGATCAACCTGCTTCCACTGTCATATTACGGATCGGAAACCACGCATTCTTTTCTCATTAATTACTCTTCTGTCCCTATGGATGATATAAATAATATCATTGAGTCTATATCCGAAGAACTTAACTCCGATTCCTAATACGATATATCTATCAGCGATCCGTCCAAGGCATTTATGATAACAGTCATCTTCGTAGTCGTGCCTTCTGTCGCGGTAAACCACAGAGCCGGAACCAGAGTTCCCGTGGTTTCATCATCAGGATTGGTGATTCCGTAATATGTAAGATACATATTTTTAAAATA
>CACZHN010000331.1 GCA_902780985.1 uncultured Lachnospiraceae bacterium
GCATCTTCTCCTTCCTGCGAGGATGTGCACTGAAGATACCGGCATGACTAAGGAACTTGGAGTATTCAGAAGGGCTCTTCCTTCCGGAGCTCTTATGACCGTACATTACTGTGAGGATTACAGACAGCAATATGAATCAATCAGAATATGAGATTACAGAGATCAAGGATAAACTCGTCTATTATGTCTTAAGCGTACTTAATACCGAAGCTGACCCATCTGATGACAGACTTAAAGAGATCATCTCAGAAGTAATCGGCATCGACAGTTCTACGAGTTCATTACCTCTTGAACAGAAAAGAGCCCTGGCTTTAAGCGTTTTCAACAGTTTAAGAAGACTCGATGTTATAGAGCCGTTAATGGAAGACCCTTCAATCACGGAGATCATGGTCAACGGACCTGACAAGGTCTTCTATGAAAAGGGCGGAAAACTATATAAGACCGACATCCGATTTAAAGATGCCGAATCATTAAAGACAGTTATCTCCTGCTTCTTCGCCAATCGAAACCGTCCGCTGAACGAAGCCAACCCGATATCAGACCTGCGTCTTCCCGACGGATCCAGAGCCAACTGTGTTCTCCCTCCTGTGGCTCCTGACGGACCAATCGTTACTATCCGTAAGTTCACGGGCATATCCCATGACATCGTGACTTTGATAAGGCAGGGTTTCATAAGCGAAGAAGCTGCGAGATTTCTGTGCGAATGCGTAAAGAACAAGAAGACTGTCTTCCTGTGCGGAGGCACCGGAAGCGGCAAGACTACGTTTTTAAATGTACTTTCGAGCTTTATACCGCCAGATGAACGCGTGGTTACCATAGAGGACTCAGCCGAGCTTAACCTGCAGGGCATCGATAATCTGGTCAGGATGGAAGCGAGACTTCCGGGTCCTGACGGCAGCGGAGAAGTAAACATCGGCATGATGATCAGAGCCGCCCTGCGTATGCGTCCTGACAGGATTATCGTAGGCGAAGTCCGAGGCTCGGAGAGTGCCGATATGATGCATGCACTTAACACGGGGCATCTTGGATGCCCCCCGTGCAAACGCGGAGGTCATTTGATGCTCCGAAACCGGTCATATCCCCTGTTTTCAGGTATATTTGAACATTCCCATCTGCTGGCATGCTGATATGATCAATGTAATTAAGGATCTTCTGTCTGTCGATTACATCAAATTTACGAAGCTCTAAGAGTGCTCGCCTTATCTGATTCATCTTATCGTTTACATAAGAACCATCCATTTTAGCCGAACTAACCTTCTCAATTTCCTTGTCTAAGCCATCCAACTCAGATGAAATGGCATTTATCTTGGATTTGATACGACTCTTTGCCTGATCGGTAAGATCCCCTTCTGACAGTTGATCAATAAGATTATCCAACTGTTTCTCTTTAGCAGCCTTCTGCTTTTTAAGCTTTTCAACACCCGACCTGTCGACTTTATATGTTTTCACCACATCGGAAAGTGTCTTTTCCAGAGAATCAAATAAATCATCCTGATTCTCAGTCATCTTTCTAAGAGTCATCTGGGTAATTTCCTTAAGATCCTCTTCCTTAATACGTCTGACCGGATTCGTACATTCCGAATGATTCTTGATCATATAAAGGGGGATTTGCTTTGCTCGATCTGAAAAGCCGTATTGATATGGCTGACCGCAAACCGGGCAAAAGACCTTACTGGCATATAAATGAGTTCCCTGGAAATAAGCTTTAGTGACTTCCTTATCAGGCTTCTCATAAACCGTAATTCTATTATTGTGGACTCGCTGAGCCATTTTGAACACATCCTCATCAACTATCTGAAGATCAGGGCGCTCACATAATACCCACTGCTCTTTAGGCAAAGGAATTCGTTTTGACTTAGATTTGCCGGTTCCCAGCTTCGATGTTCTCTTGTTTATATAGAAATTACCTATGTATCTCTCATCGTGAATAATATTACGGATTGTTCTAAGGCTCAGATACATACCCTTCTTACTCTTAAGCTGTTCCTGTATATCGGACGGAACACAGTTTCTATATACGTACTCGTCAAACATCCACTTTACAATCTCAGCCTGATCTTCATTGATCGTGATAGT
>CACZHN010000332.1 GCA_902780985.1 uncultured Lachnospiraceae bacterium
AGGAGGAAATGTCATGAAAAGGGAAATCCTGATAATAGATGATGATGTAGATATTGCTATGATCATTACGGATATGCTTACGGATCAGGGGTTTGGTGTAACTCATGCCGCGAGCAGCCGGGAGGCATTCGAAATCCTGACAGACAGAAGCTTCCATCTCATACTTCTTGATATCAATCTGCCGGATGCGGTCGGATTTGAAGTATGCCGTGAACTGAGAAGAGTATCGGAGGTTCCGGTTATTTTCGCCAGCGCCAGAACCAGTGAGACTGACAGGATAACGGGACTTGATATAGGCGGAGATGATTATATTCCGAAACCTTTCTCCATGAAGGAGCTTTTGGCGCATATTAATGCACTGCTTCGAAGAACTTACGGATTCGGTGATGATGATAAGACTGTATCCTTCGGAGATATTACGGTAGATATCGGTTCACGCACAGTGACCAAGGCGGGGAAGTCCGTAAATCTGTCTTTACGAGAATTCGATCTGTTGGCATATTTATGTACACATCCCAATACAGCACTTTCGAAGGATAAGCTGCTCAGCGAAGTATGGGGTACCTTCTCTGAGGTTGAACCGAAAACACTTGCCGTTCATATACGCTGGCTGCGTGAAAAGCTGGAGAATGATCCGGCAGAACCAAAGTATATTAAGACTATTTACAAGGTGGGATATATTCTGGAGGCAGAATTATGAAAGGACGAGTATTAAAGATTACTGTGATTTTTTCACTGCTTCTTGTGGCGGCAACCTGCATTCTGGCTTTAAATTCCGGAAAATCCGATCCGCAGGACACGCGTTCAGAGCAGCTGGTTGATATAAATGAAATATCACAGCTCATCGATCGCGGAGATTATGATGCGGCAAAACAGAAGACTGATGAATATGCTGAAAGACTCCGCAGAGAACCTCTTGAAGATTCTGTCGGAATAAACGGGATAGTTATGTGTATTCTCACCGTTATTTTTATGGCGGGGGTCTTTTTGTATGTATATATAAATATTCTCCGTCCCTTTGACAAGATGAAGGACTATGCGTCGGAAATAGCAAAAGGTAATTTCGATGTACCGCTCAATTATGAGAGGTCGAATTACTTCGGCGCTTTTACGTGGGCTTTTGACAGCATGCGTAAAGAGATAACCCGTTCCCGTATGGCGGAGCGCGAAGCGATTGAAAACAACAAGACTGTAATAGCAACTCTTTCTCATGATATAAAAACGCCGATCACTTCCATACGTGCTTATGCGGAAGGTCTTGAAGCAAATCTCGATACATCGCCTGAGCGACGTTCGAGATATCTGGAGGTCATGATGAGAAAATGTGACGAGGTTACAGCGCTTACAAACGATCTCTTCCTACACTCCCTTTCAGATCTCAACATGCTTCAGATGAAACCTGAAGAGTTTGAGCTTGTTCCGTTCCTTAAGCAGTCTATATCAGAAATCGGTGCTGAACATGAGGATGTTATTTTCAGAGCATCTGATATATCTCCGTTAATTTATGCCGATAAGAAAAGGCTCAATCAGATTGTTGAGAATCTTATCAACAATTCCCGTAAATATGCGAAAACAATTGTTACAGTTTCACTTTCTCTGTCAGATGATATGGTTTCGATACATTTCCGGGATAAAGGACCGGGGATTCCGGATGATGATATGCCTTTTATAACAGAGAAGTTTTATCGCGGTAAAAATGCAGGAACAGAAAACGGCTCGGGACTCGGACTCTATATAGTAAAATATATTGCCGAACAGTCAGGCGGCAGTATAGAGCTTATAAACCATAAAAACGGAGAAAAGGGACTCGAAGCTGTGGTGAGCCTTCCGGTAAAAAATTATAAAAAAGATTTCTCTTAAATACTTCTTAATAAGAATTTGCATAAACTGTGATCATGAATCATGGATTTATGAAGAAAAGAGGAGAAATTTTAAATGAAAAAAACAATTCTTTCAGCAAGGGGACTGAGCAAAAGCTTTGCACATAACGGCGGACAGGTGCATGTGATCAGTGATGCAAATCTTGATATCTATGAGGGTGATTTTACCGTGATCATGGGAGCTT
>CACZHN010000333.1 GCA_902780985.1 uncultured Lachnospiraceae bacterium
GAGATGGAAGACTGGTTCAACGATAAAGTAGAGAAGGACTGGATGTCCACAAGACAGGAACTCATGAGCCTGCTTCAGGAAGAAGCATCTCTTAACGAGATCGTTAAGATGGTAGGTATGGATGCCCTGTCACCTCAGGACAGACTTAAGATGGAAGCAGCAAGAAGTATCCGTGAGGACTTCCTGCATCAGAATTCCTTCGACGAAGTTGATACATACACATCACTTCGTAAGCAGTACTACATGATGAAGCTTGTATTTGCATTCTATGAGCAGGGTGCACAGGCACTTCGTGACGGTGCGAACATCAACGATATCGTAGCTCTTTCCGTGCGTGAAGATATCGGACGTTATAAATATACACTTGAAGCTGATATCGACAGCGCATATGAAGAAGTTTCGGAAGAACTCCATCGTCAGATGGCAGCTTCTATCAGAAAGGAGGAGGACTGATGCCGAAGGAATATCGTACCATACAGGAGGTCGCAGGTCCTCTTATGCTGGTTCGTGAAGTCGAGAACGTTAAGTATAACGAGATCGGTGAGATCGAACTTGCGAACGGAGAGAAGAGAAAATGTAAGGTTCTCGAGATAGACGGAACCAACGCACTTGTTCAGCTCTTCGAGAACTCAACAGGTATCAACCTTGAGAGCAGTAAAGTAAAATTCATAGGCCGTACAATGGAGCTCGGCGTTTCGGGAGATATGCTCGGACGTGTCTTCGACGGTCTTGGACGTACTATAGACGACGGTCCGGAAATTCTTCCGGATGCAAGAATGGATATCAACGGTCTGCCTATGAATCCGGCAGCGAGAGCATATCCTTCAGAGTTCATCGAGACCGGTGTATCCGCTATCGACGGACTTAACACACTTGTACGTGGACAGAAGCTGCCTATTTTCTCAGCTTCGGGTCTTCCGCACGCACAGCTTGCCGCACAGATCGCGCGTCAGGCAAAGGTTAAGGGAACAGACGAGCAGTTCGCCGTTGTATTCGCGGCTATGGGTATCACATTCGAGGAAGCTCACTTCTTCGAGGAGTCATTCCGTGAGTCCGGAGCTATCGACAGAACAGTTCTTTTCATCAACCTTGCAAACGACCCTGCCGTAGAGCGTATCGCTACACCGCACATGGCTCTTACAGCTGCAGAGTACCTTGCATTTGAGAAGGACATGCACGTTCTCGTAATCATGACAGATATCACCAACTACGCCGACGCTCTTCGTGAGGTTTCCGCCGCACGTAAAGAGGTTCCGGGACGTAGAGGTTATCCGGGATACATGTACACCGACCTTGCTCAGATGTACGAAAGAGCAGGACGTCAGAGAGGAAAGAACGGATCTATCACAATGATCCCTATCCTCACTATGCCTGAGGATGATAAGACTCATCCTATCCCTGACCTTACGGGATACATCACAGAGGGACAGATCATTCTCTCACGTGAGCTTTACAGAAAGGGTATAACACCACCTATCGATGTTCTTCCTTCACTTTCACGTCTGAAGGATAAGGGTATCGGTGAAGGAAAGACAAGAGCAGACCATGCCGCAACCATGAACCAGCTGTTCTCCGCGTATGCACGTGGTAAGGAAGCTAAGGAACTTATGGTCATCCTCGGTGAGGCAGCTCTTACGGATATCGACCTTCTGTACGCTAAGTTCGCAGATGAGTTTGAGAAGAAGTACGTATCACAGGGTTACAGAGCAGACCGTGACATCATGGAAACACTGGACATCGGCTGGGATCTTCTCAGAATCCTTCCGAGATCCGAGCTTAAGAGAATTAACGAGAAGTTCCTTGATCAGTACTACGAAAAGAATTAAAGGAGTGCCTTATGGCTGCTACACAGATAAATCCAACGAGAATGGAGCTTACGCGTCTTAAGAAGAAGCTGGGCACGGCTGTTAAGGGCCACAGACTTCTTAAGGACAAACGTGATGAGCTTATGCGTGAATTCCTTGATCTCGTAAAAGTTAATATGGAGCTTCGCGAGAAGGTTGAGCAGGGAATAAAGAATGCCAACAGGAACTTTGTCCTTGCCAAGGCCGGAATGTCTGATAGATAAGCCTTATTACAAACAAGAAAAATGTAATGAGCGTTGATATCCCTGTCTATGATTTCAAGACCAGAAGCGCGGATGAAAATGACATCTATTCTTACGGATTCGCATTTACATCAGGTGACCTGGACTATGCGGTGGATTCACTTCAGGAAGTATTTAAGGATATGCTTAAGCTTGCGGAAGTTGAGAAATCATGTCAGCTTATGGCTGCTGAGATCGAGAAGACAAGACGCCGTGTTAATGCTTTGGAGCATGTAATCATTCCGGAGACCAAGGAAGGCATCAGATATATAACCATGAAGCTGGATGAGAACGAGAGAAGTACTCAGGTAAGGCTTATGAAGGTTAAGAACATGATGCTGGAGCAGGCTCATAAATACAAGGAAAAAGAAAAGGCCGGTGATTAGGCCGGTATAAAAAGTATACAATAGCCGTTCGACATTTTTTACAAGTCGGACGGCTATTAGTGCTTTATCTTGTACTGG
>CACZHN010000334.1 GCA_902780985.1 uncultured Lachnospiraceae bacterium
CAGTGCGATCGCAAATGAAGATAAGAATGCGGCCGAAGATCTTACGGCCGGATTCGATTACGACGATTCGGTCGGTGATCACTACACCGAGAGTACGCATGATATAGTCGTATATACGCTTCAGTATATGGAAGTGTCTGACTTTGGCGATCCCGTATTCGACAGACGTGAAGGAACGGCTGAAGCGGAGGTTGAGATCACCTACTTTAATCTCGGCGATTTCACGGCTTCTTTGGACAACCGGTATCTTAATATCGACGAATACTTCGAAGCGATCGATAACTTCAGCGACAGGGATGAAAAGACATTGGATCTCACATTCGTCTATGATGAAGATGACGGAGAGTGGCTGTTATCCAATGCATCAGCCAAGAGGATCGTCAGATTATTCATGGCCCCGTCATTCTCATTAAGAGATCCGGTTGAGGTTTCTCCTGCTGACGGCCTTGAGATATTCGAATCGTATTTCGAGCTTCTGGCGGCCGGAGACTTCGATAATCTCCCTGCTGAATTCGATTATGAAAGTAACCGTACTTATGACAATGTGACGGTAAGAGGAGAGGGCGAGAGAACACAGGAAGCCTATGAGAATTTCATCTCGGCTTATGTGGGATATATCCTCGATCACGATCCCGATTTCGTATTGGAAGAAGACCCGTACGACTACACATTATTAGGATCAGCTCCTTCGGCAGATGACCTCTATGCGGCATTAACGACTGATGAGTTCCTGACAGAGTACTATGCCAATTTCATAAGATACTCTGATACCAATGAAAGCCTGTCGGATATATGGGATTTCCAGTCTGCTCTTATCTACAACACGCTGGCAGACGCTGTTGATTCATGTTCTCCCGAGAGCTGCATTGTAATAGGTTATATCAGGAATATCTCATACGACGCTGAGCCGGATTATCAGCTCTTTATAAGCAGCAATATCATCCGCGAAGCAGATAATGGTATTTTCGAAGCGGAGCACAGCGTTCCCCAGGACCAGTATGTAAGGTGTTATGAGGCAGCTTTGGACATGCTTCTTGAGAACGGCGAGATCACGAATCTTTGGTACAACAGCCTGCACGATGCCATCCTCGAGGATGTTGAGAATTCCTTCATACCCGCAGGCGGAGTAAGTTCTCAGGGACATCCCAATCAGGCGCTCGGAACCTACGAGCAGGTGCCTGAGTGGTGCGAAGACGGAAGTATGGTCTATGGTTATTCGAATCCCGACAGCAACGGCTTCTGGATGTTCTACAGCAAGTCCCCCGATGTCCTCGATACAGTCGGATATTATCTCGATGAAGAAAGCAGAGTTACATCTTGCTGCATAATACCCTATGAACTCAAAGAGAATAAATCTGCATTCAAGACCGCTTTGCAGTACCTTATGGCTTACAGTTACAGAATGCCAATGGAGGACAGGGAAATACAGAACTTTGCGGATACAGTTATTGACTGCATAGTCGAACTTGTTTCCGAAGAATGTGCAGGAAACAAAGTAATCCATTACTATGAAATCATTGACAGCCTTAATGATATAATAAAGCGTGATTCTCTTTTTGACTGGTTCTGCCTGTTCCTCGAAAAATGGGACGTTGTATGCAGGGAAAAAGAACAGAAGAAAAATCCGATAAAAAACAAAAAGCTGTATATGAAGCCTTTTATATGCGATTTTCTGAAAGATTACAAAATTGAAAAGACATTCCCCGAATTTGATTATAATGCGATATAATGGAAAGAAATGAGGAATTTGAAAATGGAAAAAATCAAATGGGACGGCATCACCGAAATCGAAAAGATAAAGCCTGCACTTCTGGGATTCATCACCGAGGAGGAAAAACAGCAGGCTATGAAAACGGCTTACGGGTACTTTACGGACATTATCCGCAAAAATCACCGCAATTCAGCCACAAATAACGGTGGTTACATAACAAGCGGATTCTTTGACAAGTTGACCGTCAGTGTCGGAAAAACCGAGTATTTTTACACCGCCGCGGATGGCATTTTCAACATACTGTTCATCACTGCCTGCAGC
>CACZHN010000335.1 GCA_902780985.1 uncultured Lachnospiraceae bacterium
ATGATGTCATCAAAGAAACCGCCGATCTGGTAAACGGTCTGGCTTATTATCATTGGGATTATCGTAAGTATGATTGCTCTGTAAATCAGAACATTATTCTCTTTTACATCCTCGCTCTTTCTGAGTTCATCACGTCTGTCTCTGCGGAATCTAATATATGAGATCACCAGAAACATCAGAGCAGCCGCAGCACCGGCAAGTGTGCCGAAACATGCTCCCATTGCACCTTTGGTAATAAGCTGATCCGAACCGGCATACATCCTGCAGAAAACCATAACACAAATATTTGCAGTTACTGCATTTACGATCTGTTCAATGACCTGTGAAACAGATGTCGGCACCATATTCCCGTGTCCCTGAAAATATCCTCTGAAAAGTCCGAGAAGTGTAACGACAAAAACAGTAAAGGAAAGTACCTGTAGAGATTCCGCTATACCGGAGGTCTGTTTTATCTTCTCAAAAAATCCTGCACCGAAAAACAGAATAAGCGAAGCAATGATTCCAAGAATCACTCCGAACACTGATGAATGATAAAATACTTTCTGAGTCTTTTTCTCATTACCGGATGCGATACTTGCAGAAAGAAGCTTTGATATCGCCATCGGCATACTGTTGTAGGAAAATGTAAGTGCAATGTTGTACACATTAAACGCATTCATGAATGTCCCCCAGCCCACATCGCCGAGAGTATTCATAAGCGGCAGTTTGTAGATAACACCGATTATTTTGGTGACTATTCCTGCTGCCGCAAGTATGGACCCCTGGATCAGAAGTCCGGAATCTTTTTCTTTCTTCATTAGTGTCTCCCTTGGTTTTGCAGAAACTACAGTGGTCATACCCCGAAAGATATGACCATCGTAAATATATTTATCTTTATTAAAAATGTTCAGCCTCAGTTACAAAAACTGATGACAGTGTGCGGAACATGAGAATCATCATAAGTACTGAGGTTATTATCTCTGAAACTAAACCAGAGCTATATATCAGAACAGTGTCATCTGGCTTGACTTCGGAAGATCGCCGAAAGTACCCATCTTTTCGAAAAGTTCAATAACTGACTTGGAAGCACCGCTGTTTGTCTGGAATTCTTCAATGGAAATGAAGTTTCTTTCCTGTGCCGCCTTGTACAGGTTATTTGCAGCTGAACCGCCGATGCCCGGGATCGAGCTGAACGGTATTCTTATCTTTCCGTCTTCGATGAGGAACTTGTATGCATGTGACTTGTAAAGATCAAGCGGAAGGAAGGTATATCCGCGGACGAGCATCTCATTGATGATATAAAGCGTATCAAGTGTGGCGCTTTCCTTTGCGGAACGTTCGTTACCCATCTCACGGAGTGCGATGATCTTGTCGTGTACTGCTTCCCTGCCGAGTACCGCAGTAGTTGCACCAAAGTCCGTACCTCGTACTGTAAAGTATGTGGCATAGAATTCAAGAGGCATGTGAAGCTTGAACCAGGCAAGCTTGATAGCCGCAATAACGTAAGCTGCCGCATGGGCTTTCGGGAACATGTACTTGATCTTCAGACAGCTTTCGATGTACCATTCAGGAACATCGTGATCGCGGAGCATCTGTATTCTCTCCGGAGTAAAGGTCTTAGGAGCCTTACCCTTTCGGGTATCCTCCATGATCTGGAATGCCTGTTTCGGTTCAACGCCTTTGTAAAGCAGATAGGTCATGATACTGTCTCGTGTACCGATAACGTCAGAAATGGTACATGTGCCGGAATCGATAAGATCCTTGGCATTTCCGAGCCATACGTCCGTACCGTGTGAAAGACCTGATACCTGAAGGAAGTCACTGAACTTTGTAGGACGTGAGTCCATGAGCATCTGAATGGTAAATCCTGTACCCATTTCAGGGATACCGAGACTTCCTGTCGGACAGAAAATATCCTCACCGTCAACTCCGAGTACGGAAGCGTCGGTGATCATTCTTATAACGTCAGGATCAGATGTAGGAACATCCTTGATAAGCATTCCCGTCATATCTTCAAGATGCTTGTAAAGAGTCGGAACGACATGTCCGAG
>CACZHN010000336.1 GCA_902780985.1 uncultured Lachnospiraceae bacterium
TCATCTCTGCCTACCTTTATTACTGCCATATTAGATCCTTTCCATACAAACAATTAATTATACTAAAAAAACTACTTTTGTTATAATCGTATTTATGAAAAGGATACTGTCATTTATCTTAACCATGATCATTACTGCGGCTTGCCTGTTTCCGGGGGCCGTTCTTGCAGTTAATGACGACCTTGATAATCCCGATGACGGCTTAATTTCGCAGAACGAGGCTTATGACGACCTGCTTTCAGACCCGCCTGCGGACACACCTGAGATCATCGGCACCTCATATATCCTTTATGATGCCGAGTCAGGATCAGTTCTCATGGGTCGCAATATCGACATGCAGATTCAGCCCGCCGCCATCACAAAGCTCATGACAGTACTCCTGGCCCTCGAGAACCTGGACCTGGACGACACGGTCACGGTTACACAGCCAATGTACATCGGAATCCCTGAGAACTACTACACCTTAGGCGTTACCGAGGGCGAGGAAGTAACCGTAAGAGACCTTATCTACGCGGCTTTGCTCGAGTCCGACAGCGATGCATGCCTTTGCCTTGCAATCAAGATTTCAGGTGCAGAGTCACTTTTTACCGGGCTGATGAACACCAAGGCAAGCGAACTTGGCTGCAATAACACGTTCTTCACTAACTGCTATGGAAATGACGACGTAAGCAATTTATCCACGGCACATGACATGGCGCTTATCCTCGATGCCTGCACGGATCACCAGGATTTCGTAGATATCTCCACCACATTCCAGCACACAATGCTCGGCACTAACCTTTACGCCGACTCCAGAATCATATCCAACGCTAATAGATTTATCTCCACGCAGGAGTATTCCTACGACTACTACACAGGCGGTCTTACAGGATACGTTGAAGGTGCAGGATATTCCATCGCGGCTGCTGCCAACAAGAACGGCCGCAAGCTTGTAGGCATCATCCTCGGTGCTACCGATTCACTCGGCAGATATGCCAACATGATCGACCTGTTCGACTGCGGCTATTCTTCCTTCTCTACTCTCACGATTGACCAGGGCGAATTCATGCCTTTATATAACGAAACCATAGAGCAGATCAATTCAGCTCTTCTCGGCACTGATCTCGCGGTAATGGAATCTTCGATGGAATTGTCTTCCTGCCTTACAACTACAACGGCGAGAGTCGCACTCGGAAGCACCAATACAGTTGATCTGTCGAACGTCATAATCGATAAGAACAACATGGAAAATCAGGATTTCCGAATACCGGTGGTCAGAGTATTTAATGACGGCAAAACATATATAGTCGGCGTACTGAATATACAGGTCGGTCAGAAAGATAATCTGGTTTCCATTAATCCGGAGAAACGCTCAATCTGGACTGCGCTTAAGACAGTACTTGTAACCGTGATAGTTATTCTTGCTTTGCTTATCATCCTCGTCTATTCGATGATAGTATTCAGAAAGAAAGCCAGAAGAAGAGCTTCCAGAGAATTCTCCAACAAGAATAAGATGCTTTAATCGTTCAGGGTATAAGTAAAATCCCTAAGGTATAGCGATAGCACTCTGTTGTCATCTGATCCCGGTATTACAGACATCGGCGACAGCGCATTCGGAATATCAATCACGATATCGCACAGACAGTCGTCCGTAACGACATAATCAAACTCCAGATAATCATCATCCATAGTAACTTGGCCTGCATAGACCACTTCGCCGTTAACCTTAACGGTTATGTCCTGTACCCCGCCGAAAACATTCTCTACGCTGAAACGTCCGGTATAGCTTCCGGGCAGCACGTGGAACAACAGGTGCAGATCATTATCATAAACCAAAGCCAGATCACCTTCATATCCCACAGAGCTTCTGATAATCGAAATATCATTCTCAGTAAGATCAGAGAAATCGAGCTCGTGGCTGTCACGTATCATGTGATAACCGTCTTCAGTTATGTTTACATATCTGAACGATGAACCGTTTACATATGTATAAGGAAGGTCCCAAAAATTAACAGGTTCGAATGAAGGATCATAGATAGTAT
>CACZHN010000337.1 GCA_902780985.1 uncultured Lachnospiraceae bacterium
ACGATGCGCCTAAAGTGACGCTCAATACGGATGTAAAGAACTTCTACGACTTCACTCCTGAGGATGTGATCGTGGAGAATTATCATCACGGTGAACAGATAAGGAACATACCTGTGGCAGTCTGATATATGCGATTCAAACGCCTGAATAGTTATCGTAATAATACTTTAACTTATCTTAGCAAGAATTCCCCCATCCTCTACAGGTGGCGGGATGAATTGCATGGCGAAAAGCAAACACTTGTTCTCGCAATCTAAATATGGTATACTAAAGCATCCAATAAACGAGGCCTTATCCGGCCGGGCCATACGCAGGCATGAGTGCGCAAGGATGCAAAACAGTATCCTTGCGTTTTTTGTAAAACGGAATGGGTGAGCAAGTGATGAACAGAGCGATAAAGTGCAGGATAGAACCGAATAAGGGGCAGCGGGAGCTCTTTGATAAGACATTCGGAAGCTGCAGGTTCCTGTATAACAGGATGCTGTCAGATAGGAAGCTCTCAGAACTGACAGGAGAACGGACTGAGATCAGACCTGCATCATACAAGAAAGAGTATCCATGGCTCAGGGAAGTCGACTCACTTGCGCTTTGTAATGTGCAGCTCGATCTTGAGAAGGCATTCCGGGACTTCAGGAAAGTAAAAGGCAGAGGATATCCTGGATATAAAAGCAAGCATCACAGCAGACGAAGTTATACGACGAATGTGGTGAATGGAAACATCCGTATCGAAGGGAAGATGATAAGACTTCCCAAGATCGGAATGGTAAGGATAAAGATCCATAGAGAAATACCTGAAGGCTGGAAACTGAAGTCAGTGTGTGTAAGCAAAGAACCGAGTGGAAAGTATTATGCATCACTTCTTTATTATGTGCCCGAAAGTGAAAACCAAGCAGAAGGTACAGTAAAAGAGAAGAGATATCTTGGCATAGACTATGCGATGGACGGCCTTGCTGTAATGTCAGATGGAACAAGGGCAGAATATCCAAAGTACTACAGACAGGCAGAAGCGAAGCTGGCAAGAGAACAGAGAAAAATGTCCCGCTGCGTCAGGGGAAGCCGCAACTATGAAAAGCAGAAGCATAAAGTGGCTGTAATCCATGAGAAGGTGAAGAACCAGAGGAAGGATTTCCTTCACAAGCTGAGCAGAACGCTTGCGGATGAGTATGACGTCATTGGAGTCGAAGATGTCGACATGAAAGCGATGAGCTGTGGCATGCACTTTGGCAAGAGCGTCATGGATAACGGATACGGTATGTTCCGGACGATGCTGACATACAAACTTGAGGAGCAAGGGAAAGAACTGGTGAAAGTTGACAGGTTCTTCCCTTCGAGCAAGCTATGCAGCAGGTGCGGAAGGGTCAAAACAGACCTTACGCTAAGCGATCGCATCTACCGATGCACATGCGGCAACTGTATGGACAGGGATGTGAATGCGGCGATCAACATAAGGACGGAAGCTATGAGGCTGAAAGTCTCGTAACAAATACAAGCTAAAACAAAAGAGGAACCGTGGGGCACACGGGGATAGCTCGTTGATACTCAAGTCGTTAGGCTTGTTGAGCGAGAAGCCCCCACTTCTATAAGTGGTGGGAGTATGTCACTTTTATATTAATCTCACTGATTTTGGTAGTATATCACGGTCCGAATCACTACAAATTGCCGGAGGTATGGTAGAATTAGCGAAAGTTTTTTCGCTTAATGACTAAAGGGATCTGTCCTGATAAGAAAGGAATCACAGATGAAGAGATCGGAGATCAATGCTGTTATCCGGGAAATGGAAGAGCTTATCTGCTCGGTGGGGTTTGCGCTGCCGCCGTTCTGCAGCTGGACACCTGAGGAATGGTTGGAAAAAGGCCATGAATACGATGAGATCCGCGACAACATGCTTGGATGGGATATAACGGACTACGGTCTGGGTGATTTCAACAAGGTGGGAATGGGTCTGATCACTCTCAGGAATGGAAATCAGCATGATCCTAAGTACAAGAAGACATATGCAGAGAAGCTTCTG
>CACZHN010000338.1 GCA_902780985.1 uncultured Lachnospiraceae bacterium
TATGCTCGTTGTTCCACTCCGTAGTTCCGTGTCTTAAAATATAAATGATCAATTTACTATTCCTCTGTTTCTGTTTATTATGCAAGTCCCGGGGCATATTCCTTGCCGTGAGCCCTCTTATAGGCAAAGTAAAGCTCCTCGGTGGCAAGTGCCATCTTGGTTACGGCAAACTCGCATTTATCGGGATCCGGGTAGATATACCAGGTATCCTCAAGGGTGTTCAGATCCACGCAGTCTCCGAACTTACCCAGATATTCGTATTCAATATGGCATGAATAAAGTGACGGCACGCTCTTCAGCATCTCGAAAGGATCTCCGTCCACATCGGTTCCCCTGACGGTAAAACCGTTCATATCATGCACCATGGTTCCTTCTCCCAGGCGGATAAATGCTTTCGCATTCGGAAGGGTATCGACTCTTACCGGAAGCTCTCCCGACGAGTAGGTTCCTTCTTCCACTTCCTTACGGACATTGACCCGCTCCCATTCGTACCAGTCGGGAATGTGCGAAAACTCGGTCTTTCCCTCAAGAGCTTTTAACTCACCCAGCTCGGTCATCTCCCACTTCTTTCCGCAGGCCGTACAGGAAAGGGTTGTGCCCGATGTCATCATCTTAAACTCCGTACCGCAGGATGCACACTGATACAGGACCTTGTGAAGTCCCTCAGCTCTGCCCTTATAAGGAGTTCTGATGTTTCTCTCCTTCTGCCATGCGAAGTCATCATACTGAAATGCTTCCACGATCTTTCTGTTTATCTCTTCTACCGGAGTCTCAGCCAGTTCTTCCTTTGTGAAGAGAAGCTTATACTCAGCCTCCGTCGGCTTTACGCCTCTGTCATGAAGATTCCAGAATGGCGAATTGACATGATGTCCGTGGCATATAAGCACCGCTACAGGCACTTTAAGTAGTTTACATAATTTCCCAAGTGATTCAGGCAGTACCGCTGTTGTTCCGCAGAGCGAATACCTTGCCTCCGGATAGATAACGGCCACATCACCGTGTTTTATAGTCTTTATCAGCTGCTTTACCAATATGGTATCGTTGGTGAACTTACGCTTGCAGATGCAGCCCACATCACGGAGCAGCTTCTCTCTTCCGATAAAGCCGTCGATGGCAACCACATAGTTTGCTCTCATGGGATAGATTGCTTTCGTCGCAACCTTGAAATCCATGAATGCATTGTGATTACACAGCAGCACGAAAGGCGCCTTCAGATTCTCCGTACCTATCTTCGTCAGTTTGTTCTTATGCTTCCACACATCCGGCATACTGAGCAGATACGTGACCGGTCTCAGGTACCATTTGGTCCTTACCGGATCAGCCTTCATATCAAAACGTTCGAATTCGTATTTCATAGTAACCTCCGCCTTGCATTTCCCCTTGCAAACCACTCCACAATATTTTAATATATTTTCATTAATAAAGAAATAAAAAAGAAAGATGAGGAAATGATATGAAAGCTGCAATCATAATGGGTTCTACCAGCGATCTTCCAAAGATCGAGCCTGCTGTAGAAATCCTTAAAGATTACGGCGTTGATGTAAAAGTAAGATGCCTTTCAGCTCACAGAGCTCACGCAGCACTTGCCGAGTTCATCGACGAAGTAAATGTAGACGGAACCGATGTTATCATCACAGCTGCAGGTATGGCAGCCGCTCTTCCGGGAGTAGTTGCATCCATGACAGTTCTTCCTGTTATCGGAGTTCCTCTTTCAGGCTCAGTGCTTGACGGAACAGACGCACTCTACTCTATAGTTCAGATGCCGCCTGGAATTCCTGTAGCAACAGTTGCCATAAACGGCGCAAAGAATGCCGCTTGGCTTGCACTTGAAATACTTGCGATCAAGCACGAAGATGTTCATCAGAGACTTCTTATCGAACGCAAGAATATGGCAGAAGCAGCGGCAAAAGCTAATGAGGAAGTTATAGCGAAATTTGAAAATTAACACAGCTTTGTAAATAGCTACAAACAGAAAAGACGCCCTGAGATGACACAATTTAATG
>CACZHN010000339.1 GCA_902780985.1 uncultured Lachnospiraceae bacterium
TGTATGTATCCTCCCTGATTAATTGTTCACTGCATTTACAATTTTATCTTCCGAAATAACTAAAGTAAACTTATTTCACGTCATATCTCCCTGCTCTGATGCAATGACCTTCATGTATCGCGGCAAACGTCGCGACTGCACTTACGAATGCTCCACTGTATTTCAGATCGATAACCGCCAACGTAAGAGGCAAAATGAACAACAACACACCTGTGACCTTATTCATCACGGTATGTATGAGAATGAACTTTTTACGCATCACGAATCCCGATATGAGGCTGCTTATCCTGATCAGCGCGATGACGGCGATCCAGATAAAGAGCCACGACGGAATATCGATTACGGGGATCAGTTTTATCAGGCAGACTGCTACCATGATCAGATCGGCAAATGAATCCAGTTTGGATCCGAGATCACTTGCGGTTCCCGTTTTTCTCGCGACTGTTCCGTCTATCATGTCGCTGACACCGGCAATTATATACAGCGTATAAAACGCCGGAGAAAGTGCAGGAAAAAACAGCAAAGCGATACTGCAAATGATCCTGATGCCGGTGATGATATCAGCCATTTAGAGCGTCCAGTCCTGCCCTGCGATCCCCAGGAATTTCTTATCTCTGAATCCGATACAGATACCGTGTTCCGGATCGTATTTACAATCGCCGTAAAACGAGATCTCCGGATAGACATATCCGTCTTTGGATTTCCATACCTCAGTGATGTTTATGGCAATGGCATAGATATCCAATTCATCTTCAAGATCAGTTACCGTTTCATCACCATCACCGATCTGAGAATATTCATAATTACAATGGTCGATTATCTCATCTGCATAATCTTCGATCTTAATGTTCTCTATAAACCAGTTCAACAGTTCGATCTCTTCTTTGCTGAGATCGAAACCGTCTTCTTTGTAATCACCGTCTTCGTCGAACTTGTTGTTTCCCGTACTGAAGACTCTCAACTTTTTAGGCTTGCCGAACATGTTGAAAGTGATCTCTTCATCGTTTTTCAAGGCCGTGATCTTTGTATGTTCTTTTCCCGCATCAAATCGGTGTCCGCATTCAATGCAGAACTTCGCATCACCTAATCTCTTCGTACCGCAGTTAGTGCAAAACTTATCCATTTCAGTTTTCTCCTTATATCTTTGTCAGCTTTCAAATAGTATATCGCATTATTACATTTGATTCTTCGTTTTCACCGATATCTTCCACTATTATGTTCTTAACCGTTGTATTGAACACATGATCGAGTGTTAAGTTGTTGATCTTTTCAACACAACCCAGAGTAATATGCGGAATATACTTTTCGGGAACCTCCGCATCAAATAGCTCTCTGTAGATCTTTTTGCTGATCTCGTATATGGTGTCATATCCCTGAGTCACATCAAGATAGATATAATAGACGCCTACACGTTCATCATAGTGATAAGATATGCCGGATAGAATAATGGCGAATTCCTTATATTCACTGAAGATCTTCTTCAGCTTGAAATCCAATTCTTCGTTGGTCATATCACTGTCAAACGGGAAAGCCAGAGTTATATGAGGCGGAACTATCTCCGCAAGTTCATCATACTCTTTCCTGATATCCTGTATCAGGGTAACATCATCCAATTCGGGAATTATCAATACATCCCTTAAACCCTTATTTACGTAATTCATATTGTTTCCTCTTCTGCTTAATTCAGCTTGGACAAAAGACATACCGTCTCAACATGTTCTGTCCAGAAGAACAGATCAAAGGTACTGACCTTCTCGATCTTATAATCCGAAGTCAGCTGCTTGAGATCCCTTGCCAGAGTCGCAGGATCGCATGAGACATATACGATCTTTGGCGGAGCGATCTTCTTGAGCCTTTCAATCAGAGCGATGTCCATGCCCTTGCGCGGCGGATCCACGATTATAACGTCAGGAGCAGGAAGGCCTTCGGATACAAAGTCGAACCGCTCGGCAGGCTCCTCATTCAACACTTCGATACCGTATAATTCGCTGTCCGCGGATACGCACGAGATACCGATAGAACCCGTTCCGCAGAACAGGTCATAAACGATCTTGGAATCGCTCACATATTCCCTGACCTTGGAGTAGAGCTTCTCAGCCTGCTCTGTATTTACCTGGAAGAATGCGCCCGCTTTGATCCTGAATCTCTTGCCAAGCAGGATCTCGTGAAAGTAGTCAACTCCCGTAAGCACCACGCGCTTGCCGCTTCTCTGCCTGCGCGATGCCTTATCTGAGCAAAGCTGAAGGACTACGCCAGTAAGTGTTCCTTCGCCAAGAGCTTCCTCTATTCTTGAACGGATGTCATTTGACTCCAGATAATTCTTGCTGTCGCGGATGATCAGTTCGTGACCTCTGGTATCTTCGCTTATGAGCTCGACCATGAATTCCTTGGTCCTTCTTGAACCGCGGAGGATAAGTCCCGTGAAAAGCGTTGTAGGATGGCTTCCGAAAACATTTTCGAACACGCGCCTTATGGCAGTAAATTCTTCATATTCCAGGAGACATTCGTCGAGGCACTCGACCCTGTCGCTGCTTCTGGCGCGAAGACCGAGGACAGGCCCGTCGACAGCGTATTGCATGTGATTTCTGTAGTGGACATTACACTCGGG
>CACZHN010000340.1 GCA_902780985.1 uncultured Lachnospiraceae bacterium
TAATAACGGTATCGAATCTTCGGAAGTGGTAGGAGGATAAAGAAGATCAACCGGACACAAAGGTTCCAAAGCTGAGTGATGCATATGAAGGAGTCGGCAGCATCGAGGTCGAAGTTACGATGGTGAACATAAACTACGGCAAAAACAAGGATCTTATGGACGCGTGTAAGCCTCTGAAGGAATATGCCTGGCTTGTCGACAGAGTTCGCACGCATCAGGATGAGAATATGAGCCTTGAAAATGCAGTAGATACCGCGCTTAACGAGATGCCAGATGAGTTTGCGATAAAAACGTTTCTTTTGGAAAATAGGGCGGAGGTGAAGAGTATGTTCCTTACCGAATATGATGAAGAAAAGACGTTGAGGTTGGAGAGAGAAGAAGGAAGAGAAGAAGGCGATTTGATGGCTCGCGAGCGTGTAGCGCTCAATATGCTGAGGGAAAGTGGCCCCGCCGTGCCAGTATCTTTTATTGCAAAAATGACTGGATTCTCCGAAGATGAAGTCATGGATCTTGCCAGGGAGAACGGGATTGCCTTAGCATAAAAATGTCCATTAGATTGCCCCCTGTGTCACTATTTTTCTTGATAGGGTTCTTATCAAGCAAAACACAGACATAGGGGGCAGCCTGCAAGATCCATCTCATAATCATCTTCGCTTACATTACACATCTTCACGATAAATATGTGCAGATATTAGCACCCCCATGTCTTTTATTAATATTCTGCACAGTGCTATTCATTCAGCGCAGATAGTACATGTATCTTTGAACCTGGATAGCTGATTGTATACATTTTGGAAGTCACAGCACTGTGCAAGTATCGATTTTTTATGATGCTGCCAAACGCGTTGTATAAAGGAATCCTACAACTCACCCGCTTTATGGCCGGTAATTATCTGTATAAGCTCCGAATCAATGCTTGTATTGATCAAGTTGATTTTCACATCCTCATATTCTTTCTCCGATGTGGTCACCCCATCCTTTTCTGCAGTCAAGATCCATCTCCTTTTGATCAGGGGCTCATCACTTTCACTCTGCACAAAAGCTACTTCGTAAATGCGTGGCAGGCGCTCAATATCCGTCGAGCTGGCAGGATCATATATCCCCCACAGATAGACAATGTACGACCGTGCCATATCCTTAAACCCGTCCCAGTCCCCGAAGATTGCCAGAAGGAAATCATCATTCTTCTCGTTATCATGCCCCTGGAGCAGGCCAATCATAACCTCCGGATCATCGGGCTGGTTTACAGGAAGCGCTGCATGCGGATGTACTTTTACCAGCGTGCAGTCTTTACTGTCTACAAGTGCGTGCATCACTCTATCGGCATAGTCCTTGTCCGTTAATCGTCTCCGCATCCATGCCTTAAAACAGTCATCTACTTTCAGCATTAAATAACTTCTCCTTCACTATCAAATCAAGATGATCACCCTTCTGCAGCTCAAACTAAAAAACTATTCCACAATAACAGGCATACAACAATTTGCACCAGCAATATCACCGGGAGGCCGTATTTGAAATACCAGTGCTTCGTCTTGTGGTGAAACCAATTCATCCCACAGATAGCACCTATACTACCTCCGATAAGCGCGACACCTATCAGCATCCTTTCTGATATCCGCCACTTATGTGTTATTGCTCTGTGCTTATCGATACCGTATAAAGCAAACGCTATTATGTTGGTAAGAATGAGATAGACTAATAGAACTTGCATTTCTATAGATATTTACCATAGTATATAGCTGGCATCAACATATCCGTACACACCATCTTCATAAGCGATCGCATAGCCATCCTGTCGCCAGTCCAGATTCACATAGATCTGATCGCCGTCATTATACTGATAGTCGTTCATGAAGGCTCCGTCCGGAGACTGCTTTGGAAGACCAGATTCCCTCTCCCGCCGGTGTTCACAGTTCTGTATCCGTAGTTCGAGAGATTTTTCTTTCCACTGCCGGAATACGAGCTGCTGCCCCAGTCGATGTAGCTGGCATCAACATATCCATAGACGCCGTCATCATAAGCGATCGCATAGCCATCCTGTCGCCAGTCCAGATTCACATAGATCTGATCGCCGTCATTATACTGATAGTCGTTCATGAAGGCTCCGTCCGGA
>CACZHN010000341.1 GCA_902780985.1 uncultured Lachnospiraceae bacterium
AGAAAAGAGATCCATGCCTCAGATGAGATCGTACTTAAGGTCAGCAAGGGACCTGAGAACTTCGAAGTCCCTGATGTTGTAGGAAAGTCTGTTTCCGAAGCGGATGAGCTTATTAAGGAGCATTTCAACCCGACTCATTCATATGAGAACAGTGACACAATAGAGAAGGATCATATCATTTCCCAGAGTGTTGCAGGCGGAGAGAAGCAGCCGGGCGGAACCGTTATCACACTTGTTGTAAGTAACGGTAAGGAGATCAAGCAGGCAATTGTTCCTAATCTCTACAACATGAGCGAAGCATCAGCTAAGCAGGCTATTCAGGATGCTAAGCTTACAGTCGGAAATGTAACCACAGAGTTCAATTCCGAAGTTGCTGCCGGAAATGTAATCAGACAGAGCATATCAGCCAACACCGAGACTACAGAAGGTACAGTTGTGGACTTCGTAGTAAGTGCGGGTGTTAAGGCAGTCACATATACAGGTAACGTATCGGGAAGCATCATCTGTGATGATGAAGGTTTCCTTGAAACTCTGGATTCCGTAACTGTAACCGTATATATTCAGGATGCAGGCGGAAGCCATGAAGTATTCTCTACAAGTGCCGGAAAGGATCTTGCAGGAACTATAAACGTAAACGGACAGGCGTCAGGCCTTAATTATAATGACGGTTCCGTAACCTATACGGTTAAGGATGGAGCCGGTAACGATATATCGGGAAGATATACAAAGAATGTAACCGTAACCTATAACAATGAGTAAGCGAGGATACGTTGAAGGGAAGAATTGTTAAGGGCATCGGCGGGTTCTATTACACGGATACCGGTTCTGACATTTTCGAATGTAAAGCCAGAGGTGTGTTCAGGAAGAACGGAATCACACCGCTGGTGGGGGACTGGTGCGAGATAGATATAGTTGATGCTGAAAAGAAAACCGGTAATATAACCAAAATCCTACCAAGGAAGTCAGCACTTATCCGCCCGGCAGCTGCAAACGCTGACCAGGCGGTTATGATTTTTGCAGTAAAAAAACCTGTGATAAGTACGGGACTTCTGGATCGATTTCTGATCAATATGGAAATGCAGGATCTGGAAACGGTTATAGTCTTCAGCAAGACCGATTACGGTGAGCCTGAAGAACTGGAAGCCGAGCTGAAGGAAGTTCTGAAGGGTAAGACCAGCGTCCTTTCGGGTCCTTCCGGAGTCGGTAAATCGTCTCTTATAAACAGTCTTCTGGGAAGCAGTTATGCCGAAACAGGCGAGCTGTCCGAAAAGATCGGAAGAGGAAAGAATACTACCAGACATACGGAGCTCATACGTCTGGAGGAAGATACATATATCATGGATACACCGGGATACAGCTCCATAGAGGTACTCTGCCGTGAGGAAGATGAAGTGGCGGATTATTTCCGGGAATTCAGACCATTCTTAGGTACCTGCAGATTTACAGGCTGCAGACATCTTTCGGAGCCGGATTGTTCGGTTAAGGAAGCGGTGTCTGAGGGAACGGTATCTCAGGGAAGATATGAAAGTTACAAGCAGATCATAAGCGACATAATGGGGAAAAAGAAGTACTAAAACTTCGGGGGATGCAGCACTATGAATATACTTGCACCATCGATGCTATCGATAGATTTTAATCACATGGAAGAAAACCTGAAGGCGGTCAGGGATGCGGGAGCTACCCACATTCATGTGGATATAATGGACGGAACATTTGTTCCGAATATATCCTTCGGACCTCCTGTCATCAAGTTTGTAAAGAAAGCAGTTCCTGACATGCTGATGGATGTCCATCTTATGGTTCAGGAGCCGATCAGACTTATGCAGCGCTGGTCCAAGCTGGGAGCAGATATGATTACATTTCACGCTGAAGCGGCAGTGGACCTTCAGGGAATGATAGATGCTATTCATGCCGAGGGCATGAAGGCGGGAATTGCACTTAAGCCGGCAACTCCCGTAAGCAGTATAGAAGAGGTTATCAAATCTCTTGATATGATCCTTATCATGAGCGTGGAACCGGGATTCGGCGGTCAGAAGTTTATGCCGGTTGCACTGGACAAGATGAGGGAGACAAGAGCACTTCTGGATGAATACGGCCTCAAGACCGATATAGAGGTAGACGGCGGAGTGACTCTTGAAAATGTGGATGAGATTCTTGACGCAGGAGCCAATGTGATCGTTGCGGGCTCTGCGGTTTTTGATAATAATCCCGGAGAAAATGTCAGGGAGTTCCTGAAACATCTTAAGAGGTAAGACATGAAGATTCTTTTGGTCGCAGGAGGACGCTGCGATATAGAACAGCTGCAGAATACTGCACGGGATATGAGAGAGGTATCGGATCTTTACATCATCGGAATCGATGGGGGTATGAAGACCCTCAGGGAAGCCGGGATACGCCCGGACATCGGAGTCGGAGATTTCGATTCGGTGAATGTGGAAGATTACAGCGATACACCTATAGTTAAGCTGCAGCCTGAGAAGGATGAGACGGATACGGAATATGCACTTCTCATGGCTATAGACAAGCATCCCGAAGAGATAGTGGTTATGGGCGCCACGGGAAGCAGGCTTGATCAGACTATGGCAAGCATAGAGCTTCTGAAATATGCTGTTGACGCGGGAGTCGATGCAATCATTCTCGACCCGACAAACCGGATCAGGGTTGCCAGGGGAGAGACCGTATATACTAAGGATAAAGCCTTCGGCTATTATCTGTCGGTGCTGCCTTTTTCGGAAGATCTGACAGACCTTACCATGAAGGGCTTTAAATACGAGATCGAAGAATTTACCCTGAAGAAGGGAATATCCAGATGCATAAGCAATGAGCTGGCATCTGACCGGGCGGTGATAAACTGCTCGGGGTATTATATTGTAATGGAAACCTGTGACGGTTAAGCCGGGAGAATAGCGGATGGATCTGAGGAGATTCTGCACGGGTAGGAGAATGAGCGGACTTCCTCT
>CACZHN010000342.1 GCA_902780985.1 uncultured Lachnospiraceae bacterium
TTTCTCGGCATCTTTCGTAACCTCCTTGCTTATCCGATTGCGCCGTTATTATCTCAAAGTGATCAGTATCCTCTCAAGGATGTCACCTTCGGGCCGGAACTCTCGGAGTCCTGAAAGTAGTGCCGGTATTGACTTCCTTCGGTTTTGCCCTGTGTGTTGACCGGGCAACATATTCCTGAAGGCTTGTCTCTGTGAAGTAAACACTGCCATTTTCACAGTACTGAACGAAGGAGACCAAGCCGTTTGTCCTGGCGGCATCGAGCGTCGCAATGCTGATGCCCAGAAGCCTTGCTGCCTCCTTCCTGGTAAGAAGTTTTTCCATTATGATTGTCACCTCCGTGTTTATGTATCCGGGGGATGCATAGCCGCATCCCCCTTCAGAAAAGAGAGAAAGGAAAGGAAAACAACTATGGAGCCTCTACACACTCGGGGATCGGCATGCCCAGGCTTTCCATTGCCGCGTCCTCGACCGCAGACATCTGATCCTTGCTGATCTTCCCGAGATATTTCAGGATCCGCAGCTTATCTATCGCGTGGATCTGTTCTAAGCAGACCATTGATTCGGTACTCAGCCCCCTGACATTATTCAGGAGTACATGCGTAGGCTGTTCTGTTTTCTTAAGCTGGGATGTAATAGGAGCAATGGTGATCAACGAACTGAAGAAGTTGCCGATATCGTTGGACAGAACCAAAACCGGACGGATGCCCCCTTGCTCCGACCCTTTGAAGGGATTCAGGTTCGCCAGGTAAATATCTCCGCGATGATAGATCCAGTTTTTCACGGTACCCGGCTGGCGATAAGGCTTATCTTTTGACAGATATCTCATTTGAATCCTCCTCAGAACTTCACCGGGAGAGCAGCCTTCTTGCTGGCTCCGTTGTAAATCAGCACCACCTGGTAGAGGTACTTCTTATAGCCAGGAAAGTTGTCGCCCATGGCCCTCCCGTCACGGTAGATCTTCAGGGGATCCACGGTACGAAACCGCTTTACAGCGCGTTTCGGATCGAACTCTCCGCGATAGAGATCCACGAACCTGCAGACGCCGGTTACGGTCTCAGCTCTCAGAGAATCCGGATCACCATCCCAACCGTCCAGGATCATCTTCATGGCCATCTGATACTTTTCGAGTCCGAGCTTTCGGAACTCTGTCAAGGATGCCGCGATGCAGGCGATACGATTTCTGCCTTTATGCTGGCCGTAATCGACCTTCAGCCCGATCTCTTCGTTGGCCTTCAGAAAACTCACGGCTTCCGGATCTCCGGCGAAGACCAGGGCTCTCAACTTCATGCCAATGCTGGGCGATACGCCGAAGCCGCTCTGATTTGCGAAGAGCTTTGCTTCTTCCTGCTCTGTAAGATCTGAGTAGATCTTGCAACAGATCGGAAGTTCTTCGCCGCTGTTCTTGTCCACTCTGGCAGCAACCACATGCTGGCCGTCGAACACGACATAGTGTCCATCGCGAAGGCTGACCTTGGGCTCATTAGCAATCCGCTCGTCAAAGGAATGAGAGATCCGTTTTACTCTCTCAGGATTCAAGCCCCTCTGGTATGTATTGCGAGGAATCTCCAGAAGAGCGCTGCTGACCATTTTCTCTTCAAACGGTCTTATAATATCTTCAGACATTCTGCTTTCCTCCTTGTCTTGAATATGTACGAAGCAGGCACCCGGCCTGCTCCACTAAAACGTCCTTACCGGACGATTATTTCGTTTATGATCTTTC
This sequence comes from uncultured Lachnospiraceae bacterium, assembly GCA_902780985.1. The sequence continues at coordinate 1,722 of CACZHN010000342.1, forward strand.
CGTATTTGTCCTCGACACCCCCGGAATTTACCCCTCCGTGGTTCTCACCGAGCCGTCTTGCGACGGAAGTCTCATTATGCTGTGATGGATCTTCGCCTTAATCCGGAAGCTGTCCGGCTCTTACAGGCCAGCTGCCGCTCTGATCTTTCGATCGTCCTCGCGTTCACTGCTGATGTGGCTCCTCATCACAGGTTCGTACCTGATGAATGTGTATTCGGTTGTCAAGGTGCTTTGCTTTCGCTTTTGCTGTAACAACTCGGTTGTTACGAGTTAAATTCTATCGGGAAAGCATCTTGTTCTGAAGGGACTCGGAGTACCGTTTTGTAACCCTCTTAGTACCGATCGAGGAATCCAAAGAAAGAAGCGCTTCCAATAGGTGGCGGCAGCAGAGGATTTCAGAATACTGTGTCAATATTAGTTGAAATCAATCGGGATCTAATCTTGTTTTTCCTTCTATTTTTGCATTATTTTCCTTCTTGTGATATGATGAATCCACACAGATTTCCATTTGAGGAGGAATCGCTATGTATATGTACCGAAAGGTCTCTGAATATCTGAAGCAGTGGAAAGACAGTAAATACCGAAAGCCTCTGATCATCCAGGGTGCCCGTCAAGTCGGAAAGACCTACGCCATTCTGGAGTTCGGACGGCAGCACTACGATAATGTGGCTTACTTCAATTTCCAGACTAACGAATCGCTTGCTGCAACTTTTGATGAGAACATCAGTCCTTCATACCTTCTTCCGATCCTTGCACATATCAGCGGACAGACCATTACCCGGGGCAACACCCTCATTGTCTTCGATGAGATCCAGCTCTGCGAACGAGCTGTAAC
>CACZHN010000343.1 GCA_902780985.1 uncultured Lachnospiraceae bacterium
AGTGGATCTGGCATGGAAGCAACTGCCAGAGCGACTTGCGAACCTGTCCCGGAAGTGAACTGACCTTCATCCAGTCATACAATTATATCCTTCAGGGAATGCGTTGGGGTACAGTTGTGATGTGTGGTGAATCATAACATCTGTTACGACCGGCAAAGAAATACGAATGCTTAAAAACGCTTTGAAGCAGGTGCAGATGAAAAATGAATGGCGTGAAGCATGTATCATGGTCATGATGTTACGGACATGTCATATCAGGGAATTCCTGTAAATGCATCGCGAATAATCAAAAGGATCAGCAGATAAAAAAATGCGTGATCATCGTATAAAGTGTTCACCGATGTACTGAAACATGTTATACTTTTTGCATGAAGCAAAGACCGATATGCAGTAATGTACCTGTACCCGGGATCTGAAACAGATTGCAGGCAATGAGTGTAAACATGTACCATTTCCATGTGCAGCTGCTGAAATCACAGGGGCAATCTCGAAAGAAGGTGAAGTCTTGACTGCCATACCGAATGAAAAACCGTACACAATAGCGGAAATAGAAGCACTTCCGGAAGACCAGCGTGCTGAATTGATTGACGGCGATTTGTATATGCTGGCTACCCCGTCCCGCATCCATCAAAGAATCAGCATGTGGCTTTCCAATGCAATTCTTGATCACATAAAGAACAGCCGTAAGGAATGCGAAGTGTTTGCTGCACCATTTGGTGTCTATATTGGTGGTGCTGAAGATAGCTATAACTATGTTGAACCGGATATTTCCGTTATCTGTGACAAAACAAAGCTGACAGATAAAGGCTGTATCGGTGCCCCTGACTGGATTATTGAGATCGTTTCACCTTCAAGTATCCAAAAGGACTATTATCATAAGCTGTTTTTGTACCGTACTGCGGGTGTCCGGGAATACTGGATCATAGATCCGGATAAGCAGAAAGTAAGAACATACCTGTTCGGGGACTTCTCTACAGGTGATTATTCTTTTGAAGATTCAATCCCAGTCGGAATCTCCGACAGCTTACAGATACGAATCAGTGACCTGATCTGAAACAGATAAACATGTAGAATTCAGAAACCACTAAACAGTTTCCTGAAACATACCTTTTTCCGTCGCCGCCGGAGGACGTCCTTGCGAACATTCCCGTTATCGGTATAAACGTGCAGCTGAAGCAGAACACTCCGTGTATCATCAGCAGCGCTCTGAGCCACTTATCCGACTTGTTTTTCGGCTTCATCGAAAGCCTCGTGAAGAAGGTGGAAAGCGCCATGACACCGTAGCCGAGCAGGTCGTAGTTGAAGATAAGCCCCACCTCACCGAAATCTAACAGATTTGCCGCTTGTTCATTCAGCTGTTCGTTTTTTACCATAGTCAGCTGCGCAAAATAGACGAGCATAATTATCGTGCCGTACACAGCCGCAAGGATCAAACCGATATTCGCAGCGACTTTGCGGTCACCTTCGCACTCGTTGTGCAGACCCGCCGTCATCATGATGAACCCGATCGGCAGGATCAGGCAGACAAAATAGCAGCCTTTAGAAAAATCGATTATACCGTCCTCTGTTAGCTGTGCTAACGAACTGAATTCATTCTTCTGCTAAAGCGGTTAGCTGCCACGGCTTCCGCCGCGCCGTTTTAACCCGTTTTTCCCCAAATTCACATACACTTCCGCACCCTTATATGGAGTACTTCCCATTTATTACCTTATCAGGACCTCCATCCTCCCTCATCTCTCCTGTAAAAAAGAGAAAGAGCAGAATCTATTAGCTGGCTAATACATTCTGCTCTTCGAAAGCCCGTACCCAGATTGTACCCACTTTGTACTCACCTGTTATTTCTTAGAAAATGAGCGCAAAGAAGAAAGTAGAAACTATCTCAGTTTATTATCCGCATCTTCCAATCCATGGAAGATATTCGTAATAAACGCCGTTTGTTCTTCGAAACGATAGAGCATAAAATAGTTATGGTGAAGAAAGTTGATCCTTCGAAGATTTCTCTTTGTCATATTCGGGGATTCGCATAGCCTTAGACTTCCTGCCACCGATGTAAGTACCGTAATGGTTTCATCATAATCATCCAGAAGGTTGGATGCTGCCTGTGGATTTCTTTTAACATTAATCAGGTAACCCACATATCTTCGTAAATCTGATACGGCATCATCCGATACGACTACTTTATAGGTTAAACTCATTTCGTATCTGCTCCCCCGCTTGTTGGGCATCAATATATCTTCCATCTTCAATTTGCTGCAACGCCCGGTCTATTCTTGACAGCAACTGAGCTTCTGTCTGTGGAAAGAAATATTCCCGATCAGGTGATTCTGCATCTGCAGTTATTTCAAATGGAATTCTTCTTTCCCTTCCGACCTTCTTAGCGTAAATCGTAAAAGCAGCGCTCATGGTAAGTCCCATCTCGGAACAGGCTTCCTCCATGCTCTTTTTGATATCTGAGTCTAATTTAAAGTTTACATTCACCGCATGTGCCATTTATCCTGCCTCCCTTCGGATTTCTATTCATATGATAGTCTATTATAATGAATACTGCAAGATATTTTCTTTATGATGACCCACCCAAGCTCTCACTGGCCATCTGTAATACACCTTCGATCACTCCGACGCCAGCTATCAGCTGCTTCATGCCCTGGGACTTTGCTTATGTGTGATAAAGAAGCAATAGAAGTGCAAAAAATTTTGCCGTTCCTATCCGACACTTGGCCATTGTGTCGGATAGG
>CACZHN010000344.1 GCA_902780985.1 uncultured Lachnospiraceae bacterium
CAATCTGGCCGATCACAATTGCACCTTGGCAGGTACATTTATGCTGCATGAGACCGGATAACGAGGATTGTAAGACTGCTGCCGATAAAATTTACAATGAGCTTCTCAAGGCAGGAGTTGAAGTAATATATGATGACAGAAAGGTTCAGGCCGGCGTAATGTTCGCGGATGCAGACTTACTTGGTGTTCCTGTAAGAGTAACCGTAGGTCCTAAGAACATAGCCAACGGTCAGGTTGAACTTTCCACAAGAGATAAGAGCGTTAAGACTCTTGTAGCTCTTGATGATTCCGTAAAAGAGATTCAGGCACTTATCGCCGATCTTTATGCGGCTATCAATGCAAATGTAAGAGACAGAATTTAGTGAGATTATTATGAAACGAATTGCAGTTGTTTTTCCGGGAATCGGATATACACTTGATAAGCCACTTCTTTACTACGGAAGGAAGCTTTTGAAAAAATCCGGCTACGAAGAAATTAAATTACTTGATTATACGGGGCTGGGTTCCGTAAGTATAAAAGGCAATGCCGACAAGATGGCGAAGGCATTCGATGTCATCTATTCCAAAACCGAAGAGTATCTTAAGGATATTCACTGGGAGGAATATGATGAAATCCTGTTTCTTTCAAAAAGCATCGGCACGATTACAGCCTCGGCCTATGCCGAAAAGTTTGGCCTGAACAGCAAAGATATAAGGCATGTGCTTTATACACCGCTGGAATATACCTTCGCATTTCATCCGAAATGTGCGGTGGCTTTCACAGGTTCGGCCGATTCCTGGTGTATTCCGTCAGATATAATTAAGCTGGCAGAAGAGCAGAATATCCCTAGAAATGTATATGAAAATGCGGATCACTCCCTTGAAACCGGTGATATCCTGCATGATATAGACACATTAAGGGATGTAATGGAAAAGACTGCTGACTTTATAAGGGGAACGGATCAATGATCTATTATCACCTTCCGGGGTTATTTGAATTTTATAGTCTCTACGAAGTATTCCTTCCGCTCTTTCGGGAGCATAGGGAATACTTTTTTGAATGGTGCGATATAGGCTCTATCTACGGAGCTCCTCAGGACTGCCTGTGGGGCGGAGGACGTGTGGGATTCGGCGATGCAGAGCCGAAGAAAGTGGCCGCACTCCTTAGGGAATACGGAATTTCCGCCCGTCTGACATTCAGCAATTCTCTTCTTGAAGAAAAGCATCTTTCCGACAGGAAATGTAATTCTCTCTGCACTCTGTTCGAGAAGAACGGAACTACACCGAACGGAGTGATCATTCATTCAGATCTGCTTCTGGATCATATAAAGAAAAATTATCCCGGATTTTACTTTGTTTCATCCACCACAAAAGTACTTACTGATTTTAAAGATTTTGAAGACGAAGTGAACCGTGATGATTTTAAATACGTGGTTCCGGATTTCAGACTTAACAAAGACTTCAATAATTTAAACAAGCTTTCTGCCAAGCAGAAATCAAAGGTCGAGTTCTTATGTAACGAGTGCTGCTGGTTTGACTGCTATGACAGACGAAACTGTTATGAAAATGTAAGCCGTAAAGCCCTGGATGAGGACTGCGAAGATCATATCTGTGTATCCCCTGATGCTTATAAGGGATACAGGTTTTCTTTAGCTATGCAAAACCCGGGATTTATCGGTGTGGGGCCTGATACTCTTTCTGACTGGCGTATTCCGGTTTCAGACATTTCAAGATAGAAGGCAGAAGTCTCGGAAATGCAGTAATACTGGAATTTTTACTCTATTACATAACGAAGCCGGAATATCAATTACAGGTAAGAGAAGCAATCTATCTGGACAGTATGCTTGATCTTTTCTGATCCAAAACTATTAATGTAATTTTTACTGCAAAAGGGGATTTACTATGAGATTACAAAACGGCGATTATACTTTAAATTTCGAAAACGGCGGTGTAACGATAGAAAAGGACGGAAATATTCTTTATTTCAATAAAAGGCCTATTTATGCCTTTATAAAGACCACTATGGCAGTGGTTGAATTTTTTGATAAAACCTATGATTCCATAAAAGAATCCGACGGAAAGATATATGCGGAAGGTATCTTCGAAACTCCGAACGGTTCAAAGCTGAGCTTTGAGGATATATATGCCACGGATTCCGAGGGTATAGTCATTTCCAGAAAGGTAACGGTTATCGAAAAATCCGACGATGATCTCGGCTTTGCATCCAAGATTTCTTTTGTTCTTCCGGATGCGGAATCGATCAAGGATTACGACTGCTTTGCACCAGCCACCTGGTATAAGGATAATGAATTCGCGCGTCAGTACGTTGTTGGCTATGACGCGGATTGTGAATATAACTGGCGTAAAGAGACGGGAATGCCTCTTCCTCTTTTCGCTGCACAAAGCAAGAGTTCGGGCGAGACTATCATGT
>CACZHN010000345.1:0-1225 GCA_902780985.1 uncultured Lachnospiraceae bacterium
CTTAGTTACTGTTTATCTGATAATCTTACCTGCTGGCCGTTATCAACTGATTTTGATGCGTTAGTTACTACATTATCGTATTCTGTAACATCACCCTGAATGGCTGATTTTGTTGTATCTGATGCTGCAACAGTTACTTCAACCTTCTTGATAACATATCTGTTTCCAAGCGGTGTCTGCTTAACCTTTACAACAAGTACATAATGTCCGCCATTATCTTCCTTAACCGCATTATTAGGAACAACGCAGTCATATCTCTGGCTCTTCTCTCCAACTGCAAACTGAAGAGTCTGACCGATACTTATATCTTCACCCTTAACCTCAAACTTAACCTGCATGTTCTTGTTTGGATCTTCCGGATCAGCCTTGATACTCTTAACTTCAGCGTAGGTATCATTTCCCCAGACGTTCTCGATAGTAGCTTCATCACCAACTTTGATAAGTCTTGCATCACTCTTTGGAACAGTACATGATACTTCATAGCCGCTTGATTCAAGCTGAAGAGATGCAATAGGTGCCTCGCTTGTTACCTTATCACCTTCCTTAAGACTAATGTTAGTGATTATTCCATCTTCAGGAGCAACTATGCATGCTGTATCATCAGCTTCCTTAAGCTTCTCAATCTCTTTGCGCTGCTTCTCTAAATCTTCCTGAGCCTTCTCATTATCGATAGCATCCTTCTGTGCCTGAATGTTATCATCCTTCTTTGATGTAGCATAATCTCTGTTAGCCTTATCAAGTGACTGTCTTGCTTCCTTCAGAGAATCTTCAGCCTGCTTTACGGATGTCTTTGATTCAAGATCTGTGATCGTTGTACTTGTCGCTTCAATCTGTGCATATATATCATCTGTCTCAGCCTTTGCTGCAGCAAGGTTATCGGCCATCTCCTGAACATCCTTTATAACAAGCTCAAGTTCACTCTTCTGTCCGTTAAGGCCCTGTATAGCTGTCTCATCTACTGAGATCTGCTCCTGCACATTTGGATCATCTGCATTATCATTATTCTTAAGTGAATCTATCTCTGTCTGTAATTCTGTAATCTGACCATCAAGTTCATTTATTCTTGTAACTGTATTTTGATAATCAACTAATTCTGCATACTGATTAAACTGTTCCTCTAATTTATATACTTCTGCAATCTTTGAATCATAAGATGCCTTCAGGTTCTCATAGGATCTCTTTGCAGCATTGAGATCTGCCTCATCCTGTCTGGCCTGAGCCAGTG
>CACZHN010000345.1:1253-2909 GCA_902780985.1 uncultured Lachnospiraceae bacterium
TCCTGAACCTTATCCTTATCGTTCTCGATTCCGATCAGTGTATCTGTATAATCCTTATCCGTTTTGAGCGCATCCTTTGCCTGAGTACGCTCCATTTCCTTCAGTGCATCCTGTGCCTTGATAAGTTCTGAATTCTCCTCCTCATCAAAGGTTACGAGCACATCACCCTTCTTTACGTGGTCACCGCTCTCAACCAGAACTTCCTTAACTACTCTTTCACCACTTACTGAAATCTCTTTATCCTTGGCAGCCTGAACATCACCCTGGCAGCGTATCTTCTGTTGAACGCTTGCACCGGAAACCGTTGTGGTTGATACCTCAGGCAGAGAGTAATTCATGATAGTATTTGAGAAAAATGTAAGCAACAGAAGAATTACTGTAAAAATTACTGCAAATCTCTTTACGGCTTTTTTTCTCGGGCTTGTGCCATTCTTTTCTTTTTCTTCCATTTCTATTCTCCTCGTCTATCCCTTTACTGAACCTGAATAAGCTATTCCGTCTACCAGATACTCTTCGCCATAAAGGAATATAAGTATCGGTGGAACCATATATATTGTCGCTATCGCAAAGGCAAGACCGATCTCACCCTTATTGATCTGCGACAGGAATACGGACAGCGGATGAAATGCACTGTCACTCATCATGATAAGTGGCTGTTCAACCATATTCCAATAATCTATAAATACAAGAATCGCAACTGATGCTATAGGTCCCTTACACATCGGGATTGCGATCTTTCTAAATATCTGCCATTCGTTAGCGCCATCCAGCTTTGCTGCTTCAATGACTGATTCCGGAATTCTACGCATAAACTTTGTAAGAAGATACACACTGAAAGGTGCGAAAATTCCCGGAAGTATTATGGACCATCTGGTATCCAGAAGATTCAGCTTACTTGCAACCAGATAGTTAGGAACCAGCGTAACCTGATACGGCATGAGCATGAGGACCAGGTATAGGAAGAATATCATTTCCCGGAGCCGTCCTCTGAATCGTGCAAAACAATACGATGCACCCAGCGCTATAATGATCTGGAATATCATGATCGGAAGCGTAAGCAGAACCGAATTCCAGAATTTCATCAGATAATCCGGACTCTTAAGAAGTACTGTCTCATACTGAGTTCCAACAACCTTATCAGGAATCAGCTTCAGGTTGACTGTTTTCGATCTATAAGTTGTTGTCTTCTTGCCTCCGTCATCAGATGATGTGTAGTCATTAAATATAGCACCGTAGTTACTGCTTATCTCCTGCTCTGACATGAACGAATTTGCAAACGTCAGAATGGTCGGAAGCAGAAATGTCCCCGCACTCATGGAATCATATGAGCACAGCTGCGAAGACTTCAAAAACTGGACGACCCTGATCAAGCGCGACGAAAACGGGAAGATCATCGGCGCCGCCCGCTTCCGGCAGATGACCGACTATGATGAAAGTGACAGCTTCTCTCCTGCGGCGCCGCACTTCGAGATCGGCCGCGTCATGGTCGCGCCCGACCACAGAAACCAAGGCATCGCAATGGAACTGATCGGCGCCATCGAAAAATACGCGCCGAACCATGATCCAAACAATTCCCTGGACAATTCGACAGGTCATGATCCGAACGATCCAAAAACCAAAACCGCGCAGGCGGAGGATCCAGACAACGAAAGCGTA
>CACZHN010000346.1 GCA_902780985.1 uncultured Lachnospiraceae bacterium
CCTACAATTCCGGGGGATAAAATTTATTAAACAGTTATAAAATGCTGATTTTTCCTGTCAGTATTGACTTTCAAAGTTAAAAGTAATATAATAAATCACGGACTCTAAAAAAGTACAGATGCGAACGCATCGCTTAATTGGAAAAATTCCTGTTTTTCAAGCTTTAAGGGGTAAGCTTTCAGGTTTTTAAACAGCGTAAAAGTGAACGCAGATCTGCATTCACTGCAATAAAAACAGATAACAATCTGAAAGGAATGTTCTGAATGGATTATATTTTATTCATCGCCCTCATTCTTATGTCAACAAAAGTCCTCGGACTCATGACCAAGAAAATCAATCTTCCTCAGGTAGTCGGAGCTCTTGTTGCCGGTCTTGTTCTCGGACCTGGTCTTCACCTCGTTGAAGAGACCGAATTTATCAAAAACATTTCCGAGATCGGCGTAATCGTGCTTATGTTCTCCGCCGGTCTTGAAACAGACATAAAGGAACTTAAGAAGTGCGGTCTTGCATCCTTCATAATCGCACTCATCGGTGTACTCGTTCCGCTTGCAGGCGGTTTCGGAGTTGCATATTTCTTCAATAACGGCGAAAACAATCTTCCGACAAGCACATTCCTTCAGAACATATTTATCGGTGTAATACTCACTGCCACATCAGTAAGTATCACAGTTGAAACGCTGAAGGAACTCGGAAAGCTCTCATCCAATGCCGGAAACGCAATTATCGGTGCAGCACTTATGGATGACATCCTCGGTATCATCGCACTTACAATTATAACAAGCCTTGCTGACCCGAATGCACCGGGAATCGGAAAAGTTCTTCTGAAGATCCTCGGATTCTTCGTATTCGGCGGAGTATTCGGCGTTCTCTTCCACATTCTCTTTGTAAAGTGGACAGACCGCACAACAGCAAAGCTTCACAGATACAACGTAATGAGTTTTGCATTCTGTCTCCTTTTTGCTTACATCGCTGAAGAAGTTTTCGGTGTTGCAGATATCACAGGTGCTTTCCTTGCAGGTATCCTCATCTCAACAAGTACCAAGATCAAATACATCTCATCCAGATTCGAAACGCTTTCCTACATGCTTCTTTCACCGGTATTCTTCGCAAGCATCGGTATCAACGTAAAGCTTTCGAAGGGTGATATGAACTCAACCATCATCATATTCTCGGTACTTCTCCTTGCAGTTGCTATCGTTACAAAGATTGTAGGCTGCGGCATCGGAGCAAAGCTCTGCAAATACTCCACAAAGGAAAGTTTACAAATAGGTATAGGAATGGTTTCACGAGGCGAAGTTGCCCTCATCGTTGCAAACAAGGGACAGGCTGTAGGCCTTATGGATGACAGATACTTCGGTCCTATCGTAATCGTAGTTGTTATCACAACGATCATTACTCCTATCCTTCTTAAAATGGCCTTTGCCGACAAGAACGGCAGCACTCCTGCCCCGGTCGAAAAGGCTGCTAATTAATGAAATAATCAGATAAAACTTGCGCTTTCTGTGATCCGGCATTATGCCGGCCATAAAGTTATAGAACGCAGGAGAATGATCCTGATGGATGAAGTGGCTGTATTCGTGGCAGAAGACGAATTCTATCAGCTTTTCATCGTACTTTATCAGCTCGCGGTTGATACTCATTCGGAATTTACGCGGGTTGCAGCTCCCCCATCTGGACGTCATCTTCTTGAAGGAATAGTCCGGTTCGTGGGATACGTAGTTTTTAAAACGCTCGTACATAAGGTGTCCGTAGGCCGGAAGCACACGTTTACACTGATGATCGTACCAGGCGTTGATAATAGCTGTCGTGCTGTTCCCTGCACTGTAAACAATGAGGTCGTCGCCGTCTATGGTCACCATGTTCGATGATGCCTTCTCCACTTTAACTGTAAGCGGCCTGCCAAGCAGATATACCACGCTTCCGTCATCTACCTTAGCAGGTACCTTCTCAGCCTCATGGGTTTCAAAACGTTCCAGCATCTTCAGTATTTCCGCTTCCCTAATCTTAAAAAGCTGGTCAACATATTCCGGATCCACCCGCTTGTTTGCAGAAACATGGATAACTCCGCCCGTCCTTACACGTAGGTTGATGTTCTTGACATTTTTGAATTCCAGCTCATACTCGATTTCTCTGCCGGAAAGTATTATTTTTCTCATCATATAAAAAATCTCCTAATCTCCTCCAGTGGATTATATATCATATTATACTATAATTTTATCTGTTTTTCAATAG
>CACZHN010000347.1:0-1466 GCA_902780985.1 uncultured Lachnospiraceae bacterium
TGTCAGATCCTGACTGTGTTACATACATGGGCATCGGCAACAGCCACATACGTGCGGATGTCAGACAAATCGATATCAAAAAGGAGACTTTCAGATTTATCGATGCGATGAAAAACGATGAGAGAGTAGACAGATACTGCCTGATGCAGACAGGATCCTACAAGGTAAAGCTTGAAAATGAAAATACATACGATCTGATGATAGAAAACGGAGATCACAACGCCTTTCCGGTAAGCTACAAAAAAGGAGAAGCTCCCAAAAATGAAAACGAGATCGCGCTTTCAATACTAAATGCAGAGGAAATGGATCTTGATATAGGAGATCAGGTGATCGTATTTATGGAAAAAGACGGGAAAGAAAGCGAATGCAAATGCACGGTCTGCGGGATATATTCGGATATCACAAACGGAGGAAAGAGTGCAAAGGCCTGTCTTAAAGATGATACCGCACCGATCATGTGGAGCATCATATATATATCTTTAAAGGATGAAGGATCAGTAAGCGACTGGGTAAATGAATATCAGGATATGAGTGATGGGATAAAGATCGTTAAGATAAGCGAGTATCTTGACGGGATGTACGGTACGACTATAAGAAACATCGCACATGCATCATTTCTGACCGTGATCTTATCTGGAGTGATCATCATAGTCGTTATACTGCTTTTGATGCGTCTTATCATCTTAAAGGAGAGAAACGAAAGCTCGCTTAAAAAAGCACTGGGATTAAAGACTTTTGATATATGTAAGGAATACTTTAAAAAACTGTCTGCCTATGTCTTATCCGGCATAGTATTCGGTGTGATCTTTGGCGTATTTTTAGGACAGAGACTGGCGGGAGCGTTGCTGTCAATGATGGGCGCACAGGGATTTAGGTTTGTTATAGATCCGCTCTCGACATTCATATATGTACCGGTGTTTATAGCTGCGTCGGCTTTTGCGGCCGCATTTATAAGTCTTGGGACTATAAAGAGTATAAGCGCTTCGGAATGTTTAAATAGCGGAATGGAATGATCTTGTTTAAGGAGGAAGTTATGAGTGCACTGTTAAGAGTTATCGATCTTAGAAAGGATGACATCCTTAAAGGAATAAGCTTTGAAATGCAAGCCGGCCAGATGATAGCCGTGATGGGACCTTCGGGATCCGGAAAATCCACGCTTTTATACAATGTATCGGGGATGGATCAGGCAGATAGCGGAGAGGTATGGTTATATGATACACAGATAGTGAGTCTTGATGAAGATGACAAGGCCGATATCAGACTAAACAGGATGGGCTTTGTCTTCCAGCAGATGAATATGCTTTCCAATCTGAATATCATTGATAACATAGCCTTCCCGGCAGTATGCGCCGACAGGAAAAATAAAAGAGAGCATTATATAAGGGCACAGAAGCTGCTCGATGAATTTCATATTGGAGATCTGGCGCAAAGAAGCATAAAGGAAGTATCCGGAGGACAGCTTCAGA
>CACZHN010000347.1:1474-2714 GCA_902780985.1 uncultured Lachnospiraceae bacterium
CTACCGGCGCGCTTAACAGGACAGCCGCCAAAGAGGTCATGGATGCATTCCTTGGGATAAATAAAAAAGGAGCGACAGTGATGATGGTCACACATGACAGCTGGATAGCCAGCAAGTGTGAAAGGATACTGTATATCCTTGATGGTCAGATAAGAGGAGAGCTCAGTCTTGGAAAGAGCGATCCAAACGAAGATAAGAATCGCGAGCAGAAGGTCGTGCACTGGCTTGAGTCAATGGGATGGTGATAACAGCGCAAAAAATTACAAATAAATGAAAGAAAAAAAGACAAATCAGCTTAATAAATGGTAAAATAAGATCATAGATATATTGTTTTCAATGAGGGAATGATTATGACTTGTTCTATCGAAGAGCTGAATATAGTTTCACTGATACTCAGAATGCTGATCGCGACGCTCCTTGGCGGAGTCATCGGTCTTGAAAGGGGTGCGAGCGGACAGTCTGCGGGCATCAGAACATTTGCACTCGTATGTGTCGGAGCCGCAGGATGCGCGATAGTCAACCTTTATCTGTTCTATACTACCGGTTCTGCTGATACAGCGCGTATTCCTTCTACTGTAATATCAGGTATAGGCTTTCTCGGAGTAGGAACAATAGTCGTTACCGGAAAGAACTATGTCAGAGGACTTACGACTGCGGCGACTTTATGGAGTACCGCGGTCCTTGGACTGCTTGTCGGCTCAGGTTTCATCGCAGGCAGCTTCATCTGCTTTCTGACAATAATGTTCATCGTTGTCGTTTTAAATAAAGCTTCTATGTTCCAGGAAGAGATCGCCAGCAAGTTCATGATGTATCTTGAGCTTGACCGCGAGGCAGGCATTGAGCATTTCCTTGAATACATGAACTCTCACGGATACGATGTCTCTGTGCTCGAAAAGCAGAACGCATCGATCCATGTAGATGATATAGGTCTTTTAGTAAGCTGCAACATACATAAGCATAAATCCCATACAAATCTTATAAACGATCTTTTCACGCTCGATTCTGTCCATTACGTGGAGGAGATCAAGGCTTAATTCTTGTTTTTTCATTTGCCTTGTGACTTTAGATAAGCTTCAAGTTCTTCATCGGAAAGCCTAAGATACTGTGTTATCGTTTCTTTGTCATCGGTGATGATCCTTCCGCCTATGAAAGTATAGGAGATACCGTTTTCTTTTTTGGTATCTTCTAAGGGATAGAACTTGTATTCATCATATGCATACTCTGTTGTATTCCCGTCAAG
>CACZHN010000348.1 GCA_902780985.1 uncultured Lachnospiraceae bacterium
CCCGGAAAAGGAAGAGGAGAGGCCTAATATCATTACGGTTGCTTGGGCGGGTACGATCAACTCCGAGCCCCCGATGGTATCCGTGTCAATTAGAAAGTCCAGACACTCACATAAGCTGATTTCCGATACCGGTGAGTTTGTTATTAACCTCGTAAACAAGCAGCTGTGTAAGCCCTGTGATCTGTGCGGAGTTAAAAGCGGTAAAGATATAGACAAATTTCTTACATGCGGACTTAACGCAGTAAAAGCAGAAGGTCTTGAATATGCTTATGCTATTAAGGAAGCGCCTGTATCAATCTCTTGTAAGATCGAATCCGTGACCGAATTAGGTTCACATGACCTGTTTATATCAAATATTGTTGGAGTTACTGCTGATTCTTATTTGTTGGACGGGACAGGAAGGCTGTGTCTTGATAAAGCTAACCTGGTAGCGTATAACCACGGCGAGTATTTTCTTCTTGGCAAAAAGCTCGGATTTTTCGGATACTCGGTGGCTAGTGAAGAGATAATTAAGAGAAGGATGGGAGAAGATTAATGGAATTCGTAAGCATCGAGAAACTGTTTGAGAGCAGATTTATTACGAGATATAACGTCAAATACAAGACGTCTGACGGATCTATCAAGAATTATGAGATGGTAAGCAGATCTTCTGATATCAAGTCTTTTGAAGACCTTCAGAACAATCATGCGGAAGCAGTTGTTCTTATTATCCACGATGTTACAGGTCAGAAGATCCTTTTGAATAAAGAATACAGAATGGCAGTAGGTGATTACGCCTATAATTTTCCGGCAGGACTCATTGATCCGGGGGAAGACTTTAAGACTGCTGCCACAAGAGAACTGTGGGAGGAGACAGGACTTAAGCTTATAGAGATAAGCGACGTTTGGCCCATGTCTTACAGCGGTGTAGGAATCACAAACGAGAGAACCATTGTAGTAATCGGTACGGCTGAAGGGGAGTTTGCCCCGTCTACATCTGTGGAGGAAGAGATTGAAGCTTTCTGGCTAACCAAGGACGAGATGAAAAAGCTATTGGCTGAAGACGATCATTTTGCTGCCAGAACGCAGGCTTACTGCTGGTGCTGGGCTCATTCGGAAGGTTTCGTAAAATGATCATAACCACAGATGTATTAAACAAAACCATCAAAGAAGGTAACGATAATCTCTTCCTGATTTACGGTGAAGAGGATTATTTCATTCAGATGGCTGTTAATTCCATTAGAAGGAAGTATCTGACTTCAGGATTCGAGCAGATGGATTCTGTAAAGCTGGACTTCGGCGGAAAAGCTTTGAATCTTGAGAGAATAACAGAGAATATCGAACTACCGCCGTGGTCATCTCCTAAGCGTGTAGTGGAAATCGTAAACTTTGATTTTGATAAGGAATCCACAGAGAAGATACCTGATATCATCAGCAGAATTCCTGAAAGTACGCTTCTCCTGTTTGTAACTGATAAGGTCGATAAATTATATTAGGAAAGGGTTCTCCAAAAGCGGTCTGACCATCGATAATGAAGCCGCTGAAAGTATAATCAGCCGCTATGACTCTTCAATGAGAAGAATAGAGGCATCTATCAGGAGAATCTCTCTTTACTGTGAAGCTACCAATACCGGCAATATCGATATTAATGTAGTTGATGAACTATGTGAACCTGATATTCATGCCGATATATTCAAGATAATTGATGCGGTAGGAGAGGGGGATGCTGCTAGGGCACTTGTGCTTCTGGACAGCCTTATCAAGCTTAAAGAACCACTTCCCAGGATCAGATTCATGATAGCCAGGCATATGCGAGAGTTAATTTGCGCCAAGGAACTCAGGAATAAAGCCGTTCTTGTCAAAAGAACGGGTACCAGAGACTTTGTTGCAGCAAAGCTTATCAGACAGTCTTCCAATTACAGCATGGACAGGCTCATTAAGCTGTATGAACTGTGCTACAGAAACGACTATGACCTGAAGCATGGTACGGCTGATGAGCGAGCAAGTCTCGAGTCCTTTATTGTCCTTGCATCAGGTAAGTAATTACTTTAAAATAATGCAGTTAATAAGAAATGGGAGGACATTTATGTCTAAGATAGCAATGAAGACGCCCCTCGTCGAGATGGACGGCGATGAGATGACAAGAGTAGTATGGAAGCAGATCAAGGATATTGTGATTCTTCCTTTTGTTGACCTTAAGACTGAGTACTTCGATCTCGGTCTCCCTAACAGAGATGCAACTAACGATCAGGTTACGATCGATTCTGCTAACAGAACTAAGGAACTCGGTGTTGCGGTTAAGTGCGCTACTATCACACCTAACGCACAGCGTATGACAGAATATAATCTTCACCAGATGTGGAAGAGCCCTAACGGTACTATCAGAGCAATGCTTGACGGTACAGTTTTCAGAGCTCCTATCCTCGTTAAGGGTATCAATCCTTTCGTAACATGCTGGAAGAAGCCTATCACCATCGCAAGACATGCTTACGGCGATGTTTACAGAAACTCCGAGTTACAGGTAGACGGACCTGCTACTGCAGAGCTCGTTGTTACATATCCTGACGGAAGAAAAGAGAGCAAGGCTATCTTTGAGTTCAAGGATGCAGGTATCATCCAGGGAATGCATAACACAGATAAGTCTATTGCTGCATTCGCCCGTTCTTGCTTCATGTATGCACTTGATGTTAA
>CACZHN010000349.1 GCA_902780985.1 uncultured Lachnospiraceae bacterium
CGGGGATTCTCGTCGGTCTCGGAATGCTTTTCTATGGTATGACCATTATGGAGAGTATATTTGAGCCGCTCAGGTCATCAGAGCAGTTCAAGAACTTCTTTGTATCATTTAAGAATCCTGTACTCGGCTTACTTATCGGACTGGCCTTAACAGCCATTATACAGAGCTCAAGTGCATCTGTCGGTATCCTTCAGTCACTCACACCGACAGGACTTATCACATATTCGATTGCCATTCCGGTAATCATCGGTATGAATATCGGTAAATGTATGCCTATCGTACTTGGAATGCTCGGTTCAAACAAGAAAGCCAGAAAAGTATCGGTAAGTTACCTGCTTTTCAACATATTCGGTGCTGTATTCTTTATGGTGCTTATATATGCCCTGCATTATACTATAGGACTCGGCTTCTTTGATAACGTAGTAAACAGAGGTAACATTGCAAATGTTCATCTTCTGTTCAATATCGGAACAAGTATATTCATGCTTATAATCACGAATAAGGTTGTAAAGGTATGTGACAAGATAGTCGGAGAAGATGAGGAGAATGAAGCGGATAAGGAACTTATGAAGCTGGATCCGATGCTTCTCAACACGCCTGTTGTCGCTTTGGAACAGTGTAAATCCCTTATAACAAAGATGGGTGAGGCAATAGTAGAGAATTACAAGACAGCCACAAGAATGATCTATAAGTACGATGCGGATGCCTTTCCTAAGATGGAAGCAAGAGAAAGTTTTATAGATAAATGTGAGACGGCGTTGTCCTCTTACGTTGTAAGGATCGACCGCCACAGACTTACAGCAAGCGATAAACTGGTTGTGTCGGAAATCCTCAACTCCATAAGCGATTTCGAACGTATGGGTGATTACTGCATGAATATCGCATATGTTGCCCAGGATAAGAATGAGAAGAAGATTCACTTCTCGCCGTACGGACACAGAGAAGTTGATATTATAGTAAATGCGGTTGAATATACACTTGATACTGTATTCGAAGCGTTCAAAAATGATGATGCATCCCTTGCCGTAAGGGGTGAACCTCTTTCGGAAACCATAGATAACCTTAAAGAGATTATCAAGTCTCATCACGTAGAGAGACTTCAGGACGGAGACTGCAGCATCGAAGGCGGTGTATCGCTCTTTGATCTTATCAACAGTTTTGAACGTATTGCATCCCATGCGGCGAACATATCTCTTCACGTTATTAAACGTGTAAAGGGTGATTCCGATTTCGATGAAATGCATGGCCACGCAAATGATATTTACAGTGAAGAATATAAGGCTCTTCAGCATTATTATGAATCACAATATATCGATCCTATCCTTCGTCCGATGACCGAGGAAGAGATGAGAGAAATCCTTGAAGACAGATCTCGTCGTGAGGCTGAATGGCACGGCACGAAGGAGGATAATAGCGGCAAAGAGGATGCTAAGTCTTATAAGGATAAAGAAGACGAGAATAGCGGCAAAGAGGATGCTAAGTCTGATAAGGATAAAGAAGACGAGAAGTCTGATAAAGATAAGAAGAAGTCAGAAAAGTCCAAGAAGGATGATAAGGGTGATAAGTCCAAGAAGGACGAGAAGCCTGAGAAGCCTCAGATTCAGGATGAAGACGACTGGGATGAGGTTACTGAACAGCTTATAAGAGACGATAGAACATTTAATACTGATAAGACAGACAAGCTTAAATCAGATAAGTCCAAGAAGGATAGTAAGTCAGACAGACGACAATCCAAGAAGAATCAGTCTAAGAAGAAAAAGTAATATGGGTATAAGAAAGCCGGTAATTGTTATCATACAATTACCGGCTTTTGATCATATTAGTGACGGCTTAGCCATTCTCTGATATATTCATAGGTTTCAGCCTTGCGAGGCTCATTCAGAATCTCATGACGCATGCCGTCCAGCAGATGACCTTCTACGTCAACATATCCCAGTTTTTTGATAAAGTCGATCGCACTGTTCCAGCCCTTTTCTCCGCCATAACAGGGATCATCCTTACCGGAAACGAACAGGATCGGCA
>CACZHN010000350.1 GCA_902780985.1 uncultured Lachnospiraceae bacterium
CACAAAACTTTGATGCTGACAGATGGATCAGCTCTTTTATGGATGCGGGTGCTCAGTATGTCATACTGGTGGCTGAGCATCATGACGGATTTCAGATGTATGATTCGGAACTGTCTTCCTACAACTGTGTCGATATGGGACCGCACAGAAACATCCTTTTAGAGATAAAGCAAGCGTGCGAAAGAAAAGGGCTTATTTTCGGAGCTTCATCCCATAGGATAGAACACTATTTCTTTCAGGGAGTAGCCCGAAAGATAGACAGTGATATAGATAGGGAGTTTGAAAGAGGGGATCTGTACTGGCCTTCAGTATGTGCTGAAGTAGATTTTGACGCTGTTGAAGGAGAAGGATCACCTAGTGAAGAATATATGCTGGACTGGCTTGTAAGGACATGTGAACTGATCGACAGATACAGACCGTCTATCCTGTATTTTGACTGGTGGATACAGAGAACCGAGCTGAAACCGTATCTTAAAAAGATGCTGGCATATTACTACAACAGAGCAGATGAATCAAACATGGAAGTAGTCGTAAACTACAAACATGATGCTATACCGCTTGGAATTGCCGTTCCCGATATTGAGAGAGGTCAGCTGTCTTCTCAGAGATCCTACAGATGGCAGAGCGATACCGCCATGTGCTATAACTCATGGTGCTATACAGATCAGAATAAGTATAAAGAAGCGAAGGATATCTTATGTGATCTTATAGATATAATATCAAAGAACGGAACAATGCTCCTAAATATCGGTCCAAAGGCAGACGGTACGTTTTCTGATGAGGAAACCAATATCCTTAAAGAGATCGGTGACTGGTTTAGGATAAATCATGAGGCGGTATTTGATACAAAACCTTACAAGCTGTTTGGAGAAGGTCCTACCGTCGTTGAAGAAGGAGCGTTTAAGGACGGAGAAGCAAAAGGCTTTACCTCTTCTGATTTCAGGTTCATGGCAGGCAAAGGTTGCATCTATATATTTGCAATGAGAGCGGATGAAAACGGAAAGTATCATCATGTTCCCTGCATAGGAAAGAATGCAAGCTTCTCTCATGATGAAGATGGACTGAGAATCGAATGCAAAAATGATTCGCGACTGCCTATGGTGTTTAAGGTGAGCATTGTGTGATGATGACCGTTTAAACTCTTAAAATGACCGTTTAGACAGAATCTGTTGAAATGATATAGACAGTGTTGTTAAAATATTTTAATCGTAATTGATAGAATCGATCTATATGAAGGCGGGATCAGGTAAAGCAGGGAGGCGCTTAAGTTGCAGCTTAAGTGCCTTTAAGTTATGCATATATCCCATGTTCTTTGCAAAGATTGGTTGTGATCGATTATATGATAAAATAGAAACATTAACTGATTGATCAAGAAGAGTCATCATAGTATGGATAAAAAGATCAGTATCAGTTTTGAGATCGATAATTCCTGCGAATTCCCGCAGGTGATCATTAAGGCTGATCAGAGAAGTGAAAAGATAGACAAGATAATAGAAGCTATAGAACAATGCGTTTATGCTGATAAGTCACGCATCCCGGTAAATGATGGAGAAAGCATCATACTTTTGGAGCAAAAGGATATCATGCGTGTCTATACTGAAAACCGCAGGGTTGTAGTAAGTACAGAGGCAAAAGATCATGAATCTAGGATGACTCTGAAAGAATTCGAAGATATCCTGGATAAGAGATATTTTGTACGTATCAGCAGATTTGAGATAATTAATCTGTCAAAGGTATTCAGTTTTGACCTAAGCATGTCCGGAACCATAAAGGTTATCTTTGAAGGGCGCAGTGAAACGTGGGTCGCACGCAGATATGTCAAGGACATACTCAAAAAGCTGGACAATATGAACAGGGGAGGTGAAGGTCATGAGTAAGAAACTTAAAAATGCCCTGATCCTTACGAGTGTCGGATTTATTATCGGGCTGGCTATAGGTATCTTTTTGGAATATATTCAGGGAGCACAGCTAAGTGATCTTACCGGGAAAGATATATTCATGCTCTTTGTCGGAGGACTGCAGGGAGCGATACCCATGGGACTGACAGTTGTTTACGATATTGAGGACTGGTCTATCTTAAGATCTACAGTAACTCATTTCATACCTACGATGATCGTATTCTATGCAGGCAGCTACTATATGGGCTGGCTTAAGTTCGGAACCACGGTGTTCTGGATAACGACAGTAATGATGATCGTTGCCTACTACATCATCTGGATGTCACAGTATCTCATATATCTGCGCCAGGTAAAGACGATGAATGCAAAGATAAGGGAATTCAGGAAAAAGAAATAATATACTGACCGTTTAGACATAAAAAACGACCGTTCAGCACGAGGAAGAGATTCTTCGTGCTGTTTTTTGTTAGTATAAATTCGTGATTTTATACTCTTTAACGATCAACTGATACAGATAAGGAATGAAGACATGACATTAAAAGTACTTATAAC
>CACZHN010000351.1 GCA_902780985.1 uncultured Lachnospiraceae bacterium
TGAAGCCACGGCAACCCGATAGCATCTAATAGGGATATTATATGCATACGAAGGTGCCTGCCTGAGCACGTTATTACGTGAGCAATAAGAGGATTTGAAAGATGATACTTATCAAATCCGACTGTGCTCACAGCCGGATTTTTGTTTTTATTACGAAAGGAGCAAACATGGAAAGAAGACTTTTCACATCTGAGTCCGTTACAGAAGGACATCCGGATAAAATCTGTGACCAGATTTCAGATGCCATCCTTGACGAGATGCTTCGTCAGGATCCAAACAGCCGTGTAGCCTGCGAGACAGCAGTAACTACAGGTCTGGTACTTGTTATGGGTGAGATATCTACAAGCGCATACGTAGATATTCAGAAGACTGTACGTGATACAGTAAGAGAGATTGGTTACGACAGAGCTAAGTATGGTTTTGACTGCGATACCTGCGGTGTTATTGTTGCAATAGATGAGCAGAGTGCAGATATTGCTATGGGAGTTGATAAGGCTCTTGAAGCTAAGGAAAACCAGATGAGTGATGAAGAGATCGAAGCAATCGGTGCAGGAGATCAGGGTATGATGTTTGGTTATGCATCAATCGAAACACCTGAACTTATGCCATATCCGATCTCACTTGCACATAAGCTTTCAAGACGTCTTACAGAGGTTCGTAAGAACGGTACACTTCCTTATCTCAGACCTGATGGAAAGACTCAGGTTACAGTTGAGTATGATGAGGAGGGCAAGCCTGCAAGACTTGACGCAGTTGTTCTTTCAACTCAGCACAGTGAGGAAGTATCACAGGAGCAGATCCATGAAGACATCAAGAAGTATGTTTTTGATGAGATTCTTCCTGTAGAAATGATCGATGAGAACACAAAGTTCTTTATCAACCCAACAGGACGTTTTGTAATTGGTGGACCTCACGGAGATTCAGGACTTACAGGACGTAAGATCATCGTTGATACCTACGGTGGATACGCTCGTCACGGCGGCGGAGCTTTCTCAGGAAAGGATCCAACAAAGGTTGACCGTTCAGCTGCATACGCTGCACGTTACGTAGCTAAGAATATTGTAGCTGCAGGACTTGCAGATAAGTGCGAAGTTCAGCTTTCATATGCAATCGGTGTTGCAAGTCCTACATCAATCTTCGTTGATACATTTGGAACAGGACGTCTTTCAGATAATAAGATCGTTGAGATTGTAAGGGAAAACTTCGATCTTCGTCCGGCAGGAATCATCAAGATGCTTGACCTTCGTCGTCCTATTTATAAGCAGACAGCTGCTTATGGACACTTCGGAAGAACAGATATCGATGTTCCATGGGAGAAGACAGACATGGCTGAGAAGCTTAAGGGATACCTTAACTAAGACTNNNCTTCGTCCGGCAGGAATATAGGTTCCTGCCGGATTTTTTTACTTTCAATCTATGATTCTGTTTCCGAATTAATATATATTAATAATTACTTAAACATTAGTATGCATTTTGGATGCATTTTGAGTTTATTATCACGTTGTAAACAAAAGAGATCAGCATGCTAAGCTTTTGTTGGAGGTTAGGAGAAAAAGTAAATGGTCAAAAAAATAAGCAGAGGATTACTTGCTTTATGCCTGTCGGTATTTATGACAGGCTGCGGAAGCGATAAAGTCGAGGTCGCAGATTACGGTAATATCGAGGAAACTTCTGATGCCTCAACGTTGACAGAAGAACAGCTATCGGAAGAGACGGGGGATACAACCGTCAAAGAACCTGTAGATATGTCTGCGGATGAGGACGGAAGTCTGGTGGATAAGCTGGGCGGAGCCGAGCATTACTGGGAAAGCACCTTTACGGCCTCGGGTATATCGGTTGATGTAAAGATCAATGTTGAGGTAAAGGATACGGAAGAGCTTCCTTCATATAAGGTATCAACTATTGAAGAATCGGAGATTAATGAATCGGAGATAGTTAAAAATCTTCTGGGTGACAGTGCCAAGAAGATTGAAAGAGAACTCAGTATCGCCGAAGGCGATTCCGAGACAGTGATCCAGGGAATAAACGGTTTATATCTCCAATATAACAGTGTCAGCGGAGATGATTTAAAACTCCCGGAAGAGGTAATGACGGCATCGACAGCACCGGGCTGGCAGGATGAAGAAGAGTATTTTATACACACTTATGAAGGAATGAGTGACGGAGTCGAGTATGAATTATTCTTAGGTTATGACAAGAAAGAAAAGGCCGAGTATGTGGCTTATTTTCCTAAGAATCCGGGTGAGGTTCTGGGAAATCCGGATCTCGATTATATGACGGAATACTGGATGGAGACCGGACTTGCTTCAGTGCCGGATGTAAAAGAATTAATAGGCGAAGAGCCGGAAAGAAATTATGATGCGATTCTTTCAGAGGCCGACAGTGAGATAAGAACGGATCTTGGCCTGAAAACACCTGAAGGATCTATACAGAAGGATGAATATGAAAATGAGAAAGAGTATATAATATTTCTTTCAAAATCCAAGCTTCAGCAAAACGGCCATGAAAGCCTGAGGGATCTTGAAAATATATATGATCTGAAGGAAGTTCTGGAAAAT
>CACZHN010000352.1:0-1271 GCA_902780985.1 uncultured Lachnospiraceae bacterium
CCAAACAGGGCTAATCATTTTTCAGTAAGAATCCTCTTGGGTTTATGAGGATGCCACATCACTGGAAACCATACGGTTTCATATACTCTTTATATTCTACGCACCAGTTCTTCCAACCGTCAGGAAGCCACTTGGCAAAGCGGTCGAAAACATCATCTGAAGTTGCCTCTTTCAGAACACGGAGGATCGCAGCAGTGTCATCGTAGTTAAATTCATATCTAAGCGCTGTGTCACTGAGTTTCTTCACCACATCTGATCCGTAGGTTTCGAAAAGGAAATGTACGAACCGGATCCCGTAGGCATATTCCGGCTGTTCTGCGGATCTCGGTGCTCCGTTCACTTCGCGGAACACTTTCTCGGGGTCTTTTTTCATTTCCGTCGTATCGAAGTTTACTTCATAACCATCAACATCATAGTACTGGATCATATCCCAGTTCGCCACATTACTCTTCCGGCAGAGTATATCCTCCGCGTAAAGTCCGATACCTTCTTCGATGATATTTCCGTTATAATCCGTAATACGGCTAAGTATCGAAAGGTTGTATACACAGCCGTTATTTGCAATACCCGTTATATACTTGGACATCTGAACCGGGGCGTAAAGGTTGGTACCCTGTCCGATGGCGGATGTAACGGAATCTCGGTCCGAAAGGTGTGGAGCGGCTTCATCCAGCTCTATACCCGACTTCTCTCCCAGACCGAACTGGGATGCATATTTATTAAGTCTTACAAGACCTGCGTTATCGTTATATCTTCCGCTTCCCATAGCCAGTCTCCAGCCTACTTCGTAGAAGAAATAGTTACAGGATACATCGATGGCCGTAGGAATGCTGATGACACCGTGGTTTGTATTGTAGTCTCGGTGGATCCAGCACTGAGGCTTTGTATAGGCCTTCTCAAATACACCCTGATCGGCTATGAACTCATCAAGTCCGAGAACACCTTCGTTAACACCGGCAACGGTTGTAACAATCTTAAATGTTGAACCCGGTGCGGAAAGCATCTGACAGCTTCGGTTCAGGAGCGGACTCGAATTATTGCTGAGCAGAGATGCATAATAATCAGAATCTACACGGTTTGTAAGATGGTTATTATCATAGCTTGGGTAGCTTACAAGAGCTCTTACCTCTCCTGTGGTAACGTCAGTAACAACGATACTTCCGGAGCAAGGCTCAAGATTAAGCATACCAGGGGTAATCTCGCTGTTTCGAAGCTTAGTAATGAAGAAGTTATAACTGTTCATACCACCATTCTTAAGTGTGGCATAATCT
>CACZHN010000352.1:1320-2318 GCA_902780985.1 uncultured Lachnospiraceae bacterium
CAGGATCTGGTATATATCATCATTGTCATGATAAGTTCCGGCCTCTTCTATGGAGCGGATGTCTATCGCTTCAACGCTGATACAGTATTTAAGAAAGTCCTGAAGACTGGACGCTTCATTTGTATAGTCCACAAACTGCTGTGCATGCAGATCCAGCTTACCATAGTCGTAGATCTTATCTTCGCTGAGCATTTCACATACATACTCACAGTAGTCCTTATACTCAGGTGAAAGATCTATAAGAGGTGCGTTATTCTCGCCCAGAAGCTCTTCCATACGGACCAGAGCTTCATCCTGATGAACTAGGAAGCTTTGATATATCGAGCTTTCCAGTTCTGAAGCATCAGGACCGGACATATGATCAAGCGACAGCTGATTATTATTGAAAAATGCAGCGTATACGTCAGTTATCGGAATATCATGATTGGAATTGTAATCCGGAGCGTATGCCACATCCACCAGGTGACTTATGAGAATATTGGATATCTCCTGCTCCAGCATGTCATAGCAGTACATCTGGAGATCAGCGTCAATTGACAGATATACGTCATTGCCGGCAAGAGCCGGAGTGGAATCCTTTACCTCAAGAACCTTTCCGAGGTTATCTACATAGAGAGTCTGGGTTCCATCTGTACCGTGAAGCTGAGCTTCATATATCTTTTCAACACCGGACTTTCCTACATAATCTTCACTGTCGTAGGTATTACCGGTATCCATTTCATTTAATCTGTCAATGTCTTCCTGTGAAGCCTTACCGATGTATCCGATGATATGGGCAAAATACTCTGCATCGTTATACTTTCTGATAGATGTAACGACGATATCCATACCAAGCAGCATATCCTTGGCTTCGACTATGGAAGCACGGCTGCTCTCAGATATGTTATGAGCTATCTCAACAGGAACGTACTGTTTAAAACGGTTCATCCAGAGATTATATCTGCAGTTGAGAATCTGATAAGCCTCTTCAGGCGGATATTCCGAGCTGATGCCAAACA